>JAHEDC010000506.1 GCA_024641425.1 Verrucomicrobiales bacterium
TGGACGAGTGGCAGCCGCTCGGGTCTCTTTTCGGAACCGGCGGCACGCTTTCGATTCCCGTCGCCCAGATTACGCTCCCGCAAGGCGGGCCGCCTCCGCCTCCGGCCCCCGCGAATACGCTGCACAACGCCCACTTCGTGCTGCGCCCCTTTCCGGGGCTGAACAAAACACTCGTGGCCTGGAACCAACCCGGCCAGACGGGCCTCTCGCAGGCCCTGCTCGCGGTGGATTTCAGCACCAATGTCAATCTTCCGCTCTTCTTCGGGAAATTCACCGACGCTCCGAACGCGACGGACTACCTTCTCAGCTTCACCTTCCTCGGTGGCCCCTTCCACCCCAGCTTCGACGACTTCACCCTCGCCGCGCTGAACCCCGAGGAAGCCGCCCGCCTCGCTTGGCTCACGGACCGCCTCGCGGAAGTGAAGCTGGCCATGGAGGAAGCGCAGGCCAACGGCCAGGCCACGAACGGGGTGCCGGCGGCCGGAGGCAGCCCGGGCGGTGGCGTGCATCTTTTCTTCCGGGTCGTCGAGACCTACGCGGACTCCGATGGCGACGGTCTCCTCGACCACCACGAGCGCGATGTCACCGGCACCGACCCCTACCTGGCCGACTCCGACCACGACGGCTTCAGCGACGGCGAGGAATTCGCGGCCGGTTCCGATCCCCACGACGTTAACTCCACCCCCACCACCGTCGGCAGCGGGGGCGTTCCTCCCGGTTCGGATCTGCCGCCCGACGAGGACGAGGACGGCGACTTCATTCCCAACGCCCTCGACGCCGATCCCCTGGACAAATACGTCGATTGGGAAAGGCGTCCCTTCCCGAACTTCCTCGTCCTCCCGATCCCAGGCAGTGACAGCCTCGCCGCAGTGGCGGTCAATAACCACGGGCACGTTGTCCTAAATAATGCGGGTGGAGCCGGTGCCACTCCGGGTGGTGCCAGCCATTGGAAACCGGGTGATTCTTCGCCAACGGCTCTAAAGTTAGGCCCCGACGAGCAAAATCCCCTTACCATTTCCGCGAGGTTCTTCAATGGCTACAACGAGGTAGGAAAGCCGGTTTCGGTCTTTGAGAATCTGACACTTACGACCATTACTGCCACCGATGTCAATGACCTCGGAGTGATTGTCGGCCATGGCGTATTCGCGAGGGCCGCAGGTGCTGGCGGCGGCACTCCCACCTCCCCGGAGACTGGTGGCATCGGCGGCGCGGTTACGGTCGCCCTCCAGTGGGATACAGCTATCGCTGCTCCAACACTCGTTCACCCGGGATTCGTGGACATCACGCAGCCCGGCCACAACTGGGGTGATCTTCTTCTCGATTCCGAAGCTGTAGAGATAATTAATCTCGGAACCATTGTCGGTCACGCCGAGTTCGCCGTTCCGGATCCCGAATTGGAGCCTCCGTTCAGCGCGAGGGGGGTTCCGACCCAATGGGAGACGAATCAGATCGGGACCGCCGGGCAGTTCCTATTTGATCCTACCGTAAATCCTGCTCCCACTGTCGCTCCGGACCGAATTCATCCGATACGCAATGAATACTTCGGGCAGGCCTCAGGCTTCGCCGCCTACTGGTACACCTGGACCTCGAATCCGGGAGAAATCTTCCAAACGGCAGGTGTCTCGAGTGTGTCCGTCGCCACGATGCCCAACACCCTCGAGGCCGCCGCTGGCAGCCTTCGACTCATGCTCAGGCAGGAGGACGAGACCTGGGAACCCTCCCTGCGTACCTTCTCGGAGGGGTTTGGCCTGAACGGGGATGGGGTCGTCTGGTTGGGCAGGGACGCGGAGACGACCTTGTGGTATCCCATGGAGAAGAAAGTCCTTCAAGAGATTCCTGGGCTCCAGGGATACACTATTACGCGCGTCGCGGATGTCACTGATAAGAACGTCGCCGTATTCGAGAGCAATACCGGAAATGTCCTTCTGATGCCACTGGTGGCTATCGTGACCAAACCGCAGGCCGGCGATCCGCCCGACCCTCCGCATCCCGGTCCGAAATCCGTTCCCTGGAAATCCACGGACCTGCTCCGAATCGCGAAATTTGGAGGCGGTGAACTCATCGGAGGCAGATTGTTTCTGGAGAACGAACCCGATGTCTTTCGCCTTTTTCTCTGTGGCCTCCCGGTTGATTTTAGCCCGAGGGTGACGGTCCGCACCGTTAATCTCCCGGCGTTCGCGGACGCTCACAATGACAACCCTACTGCGGTGTCCCTGGCCTATGACCCTCTCCTGGGAGGTTTCGCCACGGAGACGATGTTCCTCGTCACGGGAAATGTTGATGATGATCATTTTGGGGACGATGTCGGAGCGGACGATCAGCTTGACGACCGATCCCACAAACTTCTCCTCGGAGGAGAATTCATCGTGGAACAACTCCAATATAGGGCGGATAAGCCGCTGGTGAGCGTGGATACACGTTTTCCCATTCCCTTGAACGCCTCGGTCACCATCACTATCATTCCCGTCATAATCGAGGGTCTACAGGCCTTGCCCGATAGCATGATCGAGATGGACATCGAAGCCGCGCGGGAAGTCTACTCTCAAGTCGGATTGCAACTGAATGTTACCATTGCCCATCCCCTCACGGTACCCGGAACGGTTCAGGTCGGTCAGCAGAATCTCGCGCTCGATCTCACGGACGGGCTCGACATTCCCGTTCCGGAAGAAGGCTTGATTCGATCGGCTCTCACCGATGAGGAAAAGGCGTTTCTTACCCACGCCGCGAGTAGTGGAACAGATGACATTCAGGTTTTTTACATCCGGAAATTCAAGGAGGTTCCTAGCGGATCGGACGTTACGGTCGGCGGCTTTGCCTACATCTCCTACGAGGTGAATGGCGGCGAATTTAACCCGGGAACATTCAGGAACTCGATCATTATCGCTCGTGATCCGCGTAGCCGATATACCCTGGCCCATGAACTTGGGCATGTTCTGACCGCCGATGTTCATGTCGAGGAACCCGACAACCTTATGTTCCGTCGCGGAAGTGCGGAGGGAGACATTACTGACTCGAAGCGGCTGTCGGAGGAACAGGAAGCCGTCATCCTCATGTCGCCCCTCCTCGACGACAATGACTGATCCCTCCGAGAGATGAGATTCATTCCACTATCCACACTTCGACCCATCCATTGGGTCCTCATGTTTGGCGCCGTGCAGATTGGTTCCGGCATGATTATTGCGCAGTCCGTCCGGGGACAGGAGACCGTGCCATCTTTAGAGGCGAGCCCTGCGGAGGAACCATCAAGGGAGCCCAATCCTTTCGATCCCCCGCCCCCACGTCCGGACGAAGAGCCGAAGCCGCCTCGTCCCGAACTCGATCAGGAAATGCGGATTCTCTTGGCACCCCACGACATCATGGGCGGCGCTCCGAAAAACCTGCCCACGGTCACCCCGGAGAAAGCAGACCGGGTGCGCTTGCTCTACATGGAGCGCCTCGATCCAAAGGATACTTACGAGCGGAATGCCGTTCTGCGCTCGGTGAGTTTCCTGATCGACGAGATGGCGGATTTTGACCGCGAAGGACTGCCTTACGATCGCGATGCCTATGTCGAATCGATTCTGAGGAAGCTCCCCAAAGACCATCCCTTCGACGTTCTTGGAGGGGTCGAGAGATTGGCCCGCCTGAAGCATCCAGAGGTCGAAAATTACTTGGAGTCACTTCTCGATTATGATTTTGAATTGGTCCGAAATGCCGCGAGGAAAGCCCTCCTGGCGATGGATCCCGAGCGCGCTTCGGTTGCAGTCGTGACGGTTGATGATATGACGGGAAGTTCTTCCGAAAGTGATCAAATCGCGGAAAAACCCGGATGGCAATCGCATTGGTTGCAGTGGGGCATAGTGGTGGCGGGCGTTGTGTTGGGAGTCTATGTTGTGGTGAAAGCGCGAAGGTGCTGACGGACTCGGATCGCTACATTGCAGGACGTGATTGAGGGAAGTCGAGTGCGGTGCGGCGGGGTCGGGCGCATGGTGGGCCTTTGGGGAGGAAATTAAGATTAGGAATAAGAGTAACAGTAAGGGATCTAGGCAAGCCCCCGCGTCCTTCGGAGAACCCACTCCGCTCCGAAGCAGCCCAAGGCTAGGATAAACACGAACGGCGTGTGCCAGAGAGAGCGGGTGAGGGTCCGTGTAACGGGGACGTCGGACTCGGGGAGTTTGCGGGCGAGCTTGTCGAGGTCGTCGGCATCGTACACTTCGCCGCCGGTCTGGGCGGCGAGGCTGGCGAGGAGGTCGCGGTTGGGTTCGAGGCGGCGGAACTCGTGGGCGGCGAGGTTGGGCGTCCAGCCTTCCTCGGCCGTCTCGATGATCTTGCCTTCGGCGTCGATGGCGGTGACCTCGGCGCGGAACCAGCCTTCGGTACGATCCTGGGGGACGAAGCTGGCTTCGTAGAAGATTAGGGGACAGGCCCGAATGGCGCTGACTTAAGCGAATGATCGGGGTTTTCCTTTGTGCGGGATCTCCTTGAATTCTGCTCTGGGACGCGTCAGGAAGCTGAACGATTTCGGCCTCTTCTTGACCGCCCTTGG
>JAHEDC010000507.1 GCA_024641425.1 Verrucomicrobiales bacterium
TCCGCTCGATGAGGGATCCGGCACTTCGGCTGGAGACGCGTCCGGAAATGGAAATACCCTGGACGGGGCGGTGACGTGGCTTGGGACGGGTGCCTTTGGTGGAAGCGTGAATGTCGGAGCGGCCTACGGAAACGGAAGTCTGCTGGCCCGGACCGGGGGCGCCGGTTCGCTGGCGGGCATCAACGCGACGACCGGAAATCAAGTGAGCTTCTCGTTCTGGCTGAAGCCCGATGCGGAGAACCAGGGGTCGAGCGTCTTCTATTTGGGCGATAGCAATACGGTTGCGGGCAACCGGATATTCCAGACCCATCTCGAGTGGACGGATGGAAACAACTACTGGGACGTAAGCTGGGGCGATGGAACGAACCAGCGTTTATCCGGCAATCTCGGGACGGTTTCGGACGCCTTGCACCATTATGTGATGACTTTCAACGGTGATACGGGAGCGATGAAGGTTTACAAGGACGGTGTCGCGACCCTGACGGGGACTGCGGCGACCCAGGCCACCCTTCCGTGGGCAAGCATTAGGAACTTTGAGATCGGTGCCGCTTCCTTCGTGGGCTTCTGGCCCGGTGGTCAGGTCGACGATTTTGCCATCTTCAATCATGAACTTACCCAATCGGAGGTAGATACCGCCCGTAGCCAGGGCATTGCCGCCCTGGTACCTGAGCCCTCCACCGTCGCCATTCTCGGTCTTGGAGGGCTGCTTTTCCTGCGCCGCCGCCGCAACGGATAGACATGAGGCGTGACCGGACGAGTCGGGTGGCCGTGTAAAGCCAGTCCTGGGGCGAGCGGAATAATCGTCGTCTTCGCGTAAATCGCGGATTGACAAGTGGCGTGAAATTCATTCCACTCACTCCCTATATATTACATACAGGAGATTTTCTCTTCACCACCCCATCGCTCGGCGATCCTTCGCCGTCAAGGCAATGGCGGTTCTGAAAAGCGATTTCGATTCTTTCGCCCGCTTACTCTCGTCCAGTTCCCCATTTCCATGAAACCAATTTCCTTCGGCGCGTTTTGCGTCTGCTTCCCGCTGTGGCTCTCCGGAACCGCGATCCACGCGGCCACGACCTCCTTCAACACCGGTAGCCTCGGGGCCGCCGCCAACGGAACGAATGCCGACCCCGTCGCCCTCGGCCAACTGGGGGCGGTCTCCGCGGGGGGGGACCAGAGCGTCGGATATTCCGGTGGAGCGAACACGACGATTCCTTTCCAGTCCTCCCTCAATCCGTCGGTCACGAGTCCGTTTACCATTGAATTCTGGTCGAGGCCGTCCGCTGCCGACGGCGATGATGCCGCTCTCTCAAATCGCTTCGCAACCGGGAACCGATCAGGCTGGACGTTCTTCCAGCGAGACGCCGCCACCGGCTGGAACTTCCGCATGTATAGCGGGGCCGGCAGCGCCTCGGGCTGGGACCTCACGGGAGGAACGGCCACTCTGAACACCTGGAATCATGTCGTCGCTACCTGGACTGGTTCCGCGGCCTTCCTTTACGTCAATGGAGTTCTCGCGGACGACACCAACGCGGCGGGGCTGACCGGGGTTTACAACGTCAACAGCGCGGGCAATGCTCCGGTGTTTTCGATCGGGGCCAATTTCGACGGCGGCAGTCCCTCCACCGCGCTCATGGACGAAGTGGCGTTCTACGGTTCGGCACTCACTCCCGCGCAGATCCTCAGTCATTTCAACACCGCGGCCAGCCCTACGGCCGGGGCCTACCACTCCCTGGTCCTGGGCGACGGCGCGCAGCTCCTCCTCTCCAACAATGCGGTGCCGGAGCCGTCGTCCGCGGTGTTGCTCGCTCTCGGTGCCCTCGGCTTCCTTTGGAGGCGCGGGAGGAAGGCGTAGGCGCTAGTAACAAAGACGAAGCTCAGGCGGAAAGCCGTGCGCGGATTTGGCTCACGACCGCGTCCCCGACATGGGACTTCGGAAGGGTGACGAACTGGCCGTTCAGGTAAAGCAGCAGGAATTCGTCGGGGAACTCCCAGAGTTCGGTGAAGAGCGACCACACGAGGGTTGATTTTCCGAGCGCCGATTCGGTGGTCACACCCGCATCGTCGAAGGTGAAGCGCACCTTGCCGTCATCGAGTTTCCCGAAGAGGGACAGGCTCTGCTTCAGGCGCGCGAAGTAGCCGCCGACGAACAGGACGGGAATGAGCACCGTCGAAACGAGGATGACGGTGCGCAAAGCCAGTGGGGGCGAGCCGAACAGCGCGTAACCGAGCAGCGCGATGGCCAGAAACGTCGGGAAGAAGAACTGCCGTCGCCAGACGCGCAGGACGTAGCGGCGATTCGCCCGCTTGAACATTTCCGGGGTGTAGGGGATTTCGACCTTCATGGGTTTGGCGCGAAGCTGCGCGGACGAGCGCGGATCGTCAAGTCCGACGACCGGCGATCCCGCTTGCGCGCATCCCCGCGACGCGCCTAGAATTCACCCCATGAAAACTCCCTCGCCGCCCTTCGTCGTTCGCTTCCTCGTCTGCGCGCTTTTTTCGACCACCCTCGTGGTCGCCGAGGAGATGCCAGAATCCGAGGACGCGGGCTTCGTCGCCCTCTTTCCAAAGGACGGCATCCCCGAGGGCTGGGTCGTGCGGGAATGGAATGATGTGAGCAAGCCCGCCGTCGATGGCGGGAAATGGGAGGTGAAGGATGGCATCCTCCACGGCAGCGAGGCGCGGGGCTGCTGGCTCATGTGCGAGAGGGAATACGGTGATTTCATCCTCGAATACGACTTCAAGCTCGGCCCGCGCGGGAACAGCGGCTGCGCCCTCCGCTCGCCGATGAAGGGCGATCCGGCTTTCGACGGACTGGAACTCCAGATGGCCGATTTCCGCTACAACACGGAAGCGAAGGACTCCGAGTTGACCGGCGGATTCTACCGCGCCCTCGCTCCCGCGAAACAGGTCTACAAGCCCGAGGAGTGGAACCACTATCGGATCGAGCTACGGGGCGACACGGCGAAGGTCACGCTCAATGGCGTCCTCATCCACGACATCCGCTTCAGCGATTCCAAGGAAACGGTCAAACGCCACGACGGCACCGATGCCTCGTCGCTCGCCGAGCGCCCGAAACGCGGACACCTCGGCTTCCAGGAACTGAGTCGCGAAAACTCCCGCGTCATGATCCGGGGCGCGCGGATCAAGGTGCTCGAAGGGGAGGATTGATCGCCCCTTCCAACGTTTCCCGGAGGCGCACTATCTTAAGAAGGGGGCGCAGCCTCCCCTTGGACTGCGGCGACTCGTCTCCGCCTTGGCTGGCGAGGCTTGCCGAGTGCGGCCCGGAGGTTCACGGAGCTTCCGGTTGGGTCACAACTCCCAGGGCTCCGCGCCACGGCCCCCAGGGCCACTAGCGTAATGCGGAGGCCCTTCACGCGCAGTCCAAGAACCCGGGGCCGGAGAATAGGTTCGCCGAAGGCGGAGATTGTCCCGTATGCGCAATTTCAAAAGTGCTTGTCGGAACCTTGGAATCCTGTCTATCGTCCTGTCTATCGTAAAGGTTCGCCGCCCGCAGGCTCCGCCTATTTTCAACTTTTCCCTTTTCATGAATACCCAGCAAGAATCCGAGAAATCCCAGGCCCAGACTCCCCCCGCGAATCGTCCGAAATATCCCGGAATCGCGGTGACCTGCAATGGCAACCAGCTTGTGGCGGAACACGTCGAAGTGCGAGTGACTGAAGGCGGCGTCTTTTATCCGATCACCCCCTCGACCGAGGGCGGCGAGATCTACCAGCAGGCCTACGCGGAAGGAAAACTGGACGTCTGGGGGAACCAGAAGATCGCCATCGAGACCGAGGGCGAGCATGCCGCGCAGGGCGGGGCCACCGCGCTCGCCGTGACCGGTCGCCGAGTCGTGAATTTCACCTCCGGCCAGGGGATCGCCTACGCCATGGAACAGTATTACCACGCGCCGGGCAAATGCTCGACGATGGTCATCGAGGTCGGAGCCCGCGCGCTGACCAAGCACGCCCTGAACGTCCACTGCGGCCACGATGACGTCTATGGCGCGCTCGACACCGGCTGGACGATTCTTTTCGCCAAGGACGCGCAGCAGGCCGCCGACCAGGGCGTCATCCTGCGCAAGGTCAACGAGATCGCACTCAACCCCGGCATGAACGTCCAGGACGGGATGCTCACGACCCACTCGGAGCGGATGTACCTTAAGCCGGAATCCGAGCTTCTCCGCGAGTTCCTCGGCGACGCCCGCGACCTGATCGACTGCCCGACGCCCGCCCAGCGCGAGCTTTTCGGCCCGACCCGCCGTCGCGTCCCGGCCATGATGGATCTCAAGAACCCGATCCTCCTCGGCCCGGTGCAGAACCAGGAGCACCACATGAACGGCGTCGTCGCCCGCCGCGACAATTTCAACGAGCCGATCCTCGGCTTCCTCGAGGAAGCGTTCAAGGAATTCGGCGACCTCACCGGCCGCCACTACGGACTCATCACCGAATACAAGTGCGACGATGCCGAGACCGTCTTCGTCTCCCTC
>JAHEDC010000508.1 GCA_024641425.1 Verrucomicrobiales bacterium
ATCGGGCGCCGCCGAGCCCCCACCGCTGATGGCCTACGTCGGCACCTACACCTCCCCCCTGCAGAACGTCCGGGCGACGCAGGTCGACCTGCCGCCGGGGAATGGCCGTGGGATCCACCTATTCAGCGTCGATCGCGAGACCGGGGCGATGTCGCCCGCCGGGGTGCATGAGATGGGGACGAGCCCGAGCGCGCTGGCCTTCAATGCCGACCGCACCCGCCTCTACTCGGCGAACGAGACCGAGCGGACCGGGGCGAACGAGGCCGGATCGGTCAGTGCGTTCGCTGTCGATCCGCAGGACGGGCAGCTGACCTTGCTCAACACGGTGAGCTCTGGCGGCAAAGGGCCGGCGCACCTGAGTGTGCACCCGTCCGGGCGCTTCGTGCTCGTCGCGAACTACTTCGGCGGTTCGGTGGCGGTGATCCCGATCCGCCCCGACGGCAGCCTCGCGCCCCTCAGCGACCTCAAGCAGGATGAGGGGGAGGTCGGACCGACCCGCGCCACCAATGCCCCGCCGGGCAGCTTCGCGATCAGCGGGCACGACCAGGCGCACGCCCACATGATCGAGGCGGACCCTTCCGGGCGCTTCGTGCTGCACACCGATCTCGGGCTGGACCGAATCTTCGTCTGGAAGCTGGACGAACCATCCGGCGTGCTCGGTGCCAACGACCCGCCGTCGATCGCCCTGCCCCCCGGTGACGGTCCGCGGCATTTCGCCTTCCACCCTGGGGGCAAGTGGCTCTACTCGCTGCAGGAGGAGGCTTCCAATGTGGTGCTGTTCGACTGGGACTCTGCGGCTGGCAGCCTGGTGCAGCGGCAGACGATCTCCACGCTGCCGCCTGGCTTCGGCGGCAGCAGTTTCGGCTCCGAGATCATGGTGTCAGCCGACGGCCGCTTCGTCTACGCGGGCAACCGGCTCTATGACAGCATCGCCATCTTCTCCGTCGGCGGGGACGGCACGCTCAGCTACCTCGGCGACGAGTGGACCCGCGGGAACTACCCGCGCAGCTTCAACGTCGCGCCCGGCGGCAAGTTCCTCTACGTCTGCAACCAGCGCGCCGACAACCTCGCCTGCTTCCGCATCAATGCGGACACCGGTGGGCTCGAGTTCACCGGGGGCTTCACCCCAGTCGGCAACCCATCGATCATCGTGTTCGCCGAGCTGGGAGCGGCGGAGTAGGCGATACTCCGCCTTGGTGGGCGGCCCGATGACTGCGGATCGATTGTCCGACTTATCCCCGACAAGCCCTTAGAACGCCGCCCGCACCCGCAGTCCGAACAGCACGATCGAATCGTCCGTCGGATTGAGTGCCGGGTCGATGATGTATTGCAGGCTCGGCGTGATCTCGATGCCCTCGCTCAGCTGGAGTTGCTGGAACAATTCGATCGTGAACTGATCGTCGAGATCGGAGCCGTAAGTTGACTCATTGGGGCGGCTCCAATTCAAGCCGAGCCCGAGCATGCTCTGACCGGGACGGCGAGAATAGCCGAATCCGCTACTGATGGACGCCTGGTACAGGCTGCCGCCATCGTCTGCCCATCCGCCCCGGATGTAGGGAAGCCAGGCAGCGCCGATGCTCGCCGAGAGCGAAAAGTTTACTCCCCAACCATCAGGGGTCCCGGCCGCGCTTCGCTCATCGATCTGCCAGAACGTCACGTGGGCGTTGTTGAGGAACAGTTCCTCCTGCTCCGTAGTCCAGCCAATCTCGGCGGATTTGAAGGTCTCGAAGTCATTGAAGAAAGTATCAAAACCGCCCCAGGGATCGGTGGCGTCGCCGTTCGCGTCAGCGATGCTTCCGACGAGATAGAGGTTGTCAGTTAGAAAGCCTCCGAGCATCGTGCCGAAAGCCCCGTCAGGGAGTCCGCCGATGGTGCCAGACCCGGTTTGGAACGCGAGGTTGGAGAAGCCGGTCCACGGGCTGGCCAGGGCGTAGATATCGGTATAGTCCGTGATGTCGAGAAACCCGAGGTAGGAGACCCCGCGCCCTTCGGCGAAGCGCTGTTGCCAGAACAAGTGGGTGGCGCGCCACCCTTGGTCGCTGAACACCGAACTCGGAAGGCCGGCGTAGCCGAGCTCGTTGCCGAAAGCGCTGGGGGCGACGTCGGTGTAGGCGTGGCGGTTCTCCACCTTGAAGATGAGGCTGCCGCTGTTCGGCGTGCCGCGTCGGAGCAACTCCCATTCGCCGAACACGCGGAATGCGCCGCTCGCGGCGGTATCGTCGCCCGGGCTCTCCGTCGCGGCAAAGCCAAGGGAGTTGTAGTCGATTCCGAAGTCGAGCTCGGTCTTCTCCTTGAACTGCTTTTTCCAATCGGCAAAACCGGCCTGCTTGTCGATATTGAGCAGGTCCGGCTTGTCTTGCGCGTCCTCCGCCAGGCGTGTGGTCACCGCGTCGGGGCCGGCAAGTGACTTGGCGGCATCCTGCCCCTCGGCGATTGCTGTGAATCCCAGCAAGCTGACGGCGACAACCGCGCGTCCGGCTTTCTCATTCAGATCTGTCATGATAGGTATGGCTCTTTGAAAACACTCATTTACTCCGGAGTGTTGTGGAGGGTCGTTGCTGGATGATAAGGAGAGGTTTCACCACAAATTCGGAAGCCTGTTCTCACTCGAGCGGTGGTAACTCAGGGAGGTCCGCAGCAACGCTTTCGGCAAAGGCGTCAGGAGGAGAGGCTTGAGAGCTTTGCTGCTTTGGGGAGAGCGAACAAAGCGGGAGGGAGCGCTTTCCACCCGGGATGATGTGTTCCCGCCTGAGGGCAACACTCATGGTAGAGACGTCAAGACCCACTTCCGCCACGAAGGCATCGAGCGACGGCCGTGCAGCGCCCGCGCCCGGGGAATCGGTGGATCCGGTCGATCGGATCCACAAATCCGCCGGTGTCCGCAGCCCCAGCGCAAGGATGGCAACCGAGAACACGGCAAATGCTGCCAGCAGGGGAACGAACTTCATTCCGAGGCTCCTTCCTCGGCAGGCTTGGCACCGGAATCATCGACCTGGAATTTCGGAATGGTGAAATGGCGAGTCCATTCATCAATACTCAGCGGGACGAATTTGCTCTTCTCTTCGACCGGGAAACGGATTGGCTGGCCTGCCCAGGTTTTCTGAAATTTCGAGTCGTCGACCACCTTTTTCCCGCTGACGATCACGTAGGGCATCCCGGTGGTGGGCATCCCCTGTGCGCCAGCCTTGTAAGTCGAGTTGTCGGTCACCTGATCCGGCTCGAAGACCACGATATCGGCCACCTTTCCCTCCTGCATGCGGCCCCGCATTTTCATCGCTTCGATCCCGGTGTCGCCGAGATGCTTGGCGGGCCAGTAGCTCATCTGGGCCAGGACGAACATCAGCGGCACACCCTCTTCCCGTGCCATTCGCAACACCTTGCCGCGGGATCCGGCCGTGCGCGGATGTCCCTGGTATTCTGAGTAGGGCAGATCCCAGGAATCGAGGCCCTTGCCCGAGTAGATCGCATCCGAGGCGACCGTCATGTGGGGCACCCGCAGCCAGTAGGGCAGCCATTTCTTGCGATCCGGGCTGAAGACGACGACCAGACGGCTGGGATCCTCTTTCGAGGTTTTCTGATACTCCTCCTCGGTCAGGAATTTGTCCGCCACCGGATCATACATGGTCTCCTCGTATTTCTGCCCGAAGACTCCCTTGTAAACTTCGGGAACGAAGAAGTCGGACGAAATCGAGGTCGAGGCGGCGTCGTAGGGATAGTATTCCGACCAGACGTTATGCCCCTGCTCGCGAGCATTTTTCAGCTTCTCTTCGTTCTCCCACCAACCGTAGTCGTTGTTGTGCAGAAGAATCAGCGGCGCCCGCAGTGACATCGCATTGGCGAGGATCTCGTCGGTGCCGAGCGGGGCCTCGGGGTTCTTCGGGCTCCCGTGAAAGCGCACGTGAGCGGTGGACAAGCGGCCATACCGGCCCGCCTGTTCCTGGCACTTGAACATTTCGTAGGTGGTAACGCCCTTCGTCATGTAGCCGACGGTCGAGCTGAAACCGAGCGCTCCCTGCTGCAGCCCCTCGTCGAGAAGCTTCAGCAAGTGATTCAAGTGCTCGGGATCGCTGCGGGTGTCCGACCATCCGCAGGTGCCGTCCTTGCAACCCTCCGCCCGCAGGCGACCCAGCAAGATGGGGGCATCCGCCCAGTCGGGTAGTTCCACCTCGGGATCGTGAACCTGGATCCGGATACCCTCGTGACTGACGCCGGTTCCGTAGTTGATCGGCCACGCGCCTTTTTTGGCGGCATACCAGGCGTCGACCTTGATCGCGCCAATCTCGAGGTCCATTCCCGTGGTCACACCGTCCCGCGCCGCCATCTTCACCGAGAGGCCGTCCAGCGCATGGAAGTGGGTGTCGATGAAACCCGCGGTCACCACGTGTCCGGCGGCGTCGATCGTTTCCTTCCCCGTAATTTCCTTCTCGCTGAGTATGGCGATCTTGCCATCCCTGATGCCGACGTTGAGCTTGGCATCGAGCATGGTC
>JAHEDC010000509.1 GCA_024641425.1 Verrucomicrobiales bacterium
CCCAGGTCACGGAGGACGAGGTCGCCTACACCAACGCCGCCCCCTGGCCCCCGAGCGCCGGCGGCACCGGCCCCTCCCTCCAACGCTCCGCCCCCGGTGCCTTCGGTCTCTTCTCCTCGTCCTGGAGCGCCGACACCCCCAATCCCGGCGGCAAGATCCTCGATTACTCCGACTGGCAGGTCGCCGTCTTCGGCCCTGGCAATCCACCGCTTTCCGGCCCCAACGACGACTTCGACCGCGACGGCATCCCGAACCTCGTCGAGTTCGCCCTCGGCCTCAATCCCCTCGTCGCCGACACCTCCGGCCTTCCCACTCCCGGAATCTCCGGCAGCAACATCACCCTCACTTTCCCCCGGAATACCCTCCTCAACGGCCTCACCTACACCGCCCAGTCCTCCCCCGACCTCGTCACTTGGACCAACCTGACCGACACCCTCCAGTCCACTTCGAATTACATCGAGACTCGCCAGGCCTCCACTCCCGTCACCGGGAACCCCCGCGTCTTCCTCCGCATTCGCATCTCAATGTAAAACAGCGAACGCCGGAACGTCACACTGCCTCCACCACCACCCGCATCCCCTTCTGCTCGACAATCCGGACCCCGCTGCCCTTCGGCACGAATTCACCCGAGGTGATCACGTCGAACAATTCGTCGCCCATCATTGCCTTGCCCGCCGGACGGAGATCCGTCTGCGCGACGCCGCTCCTACCGACCAGTGTTTCCGCCGTGCCTCCGCCCATCACCGCAGGCACCATCCCGGTGCCGGACACAACGGCCGCATCCAGCATCAGCCAGCGCATCGCCCGCGTTTCGGGCAAATACCGGATGAGCGCGATGACCAGCGCCGTCGCACCGCCGAGCGCGAGCGCGAAATTGAACAACGGCGTTCCCAAGGCGTCCAGCAGACGCTGCATTTCGAAACCACCGCTTCCCCCCCCGGCATCGGGCGGGAGCACGTCGTAGCGGTCAACCATCGCGAAGATCAGCGAGCCGAACATGAGCAGCATTCCCGAGAGCCCGAAAACGAAGGTGCCCGGGAAGAGGAAGAGCTCGACCACGATGAGCACGACCCCGAGCAGGAAAACGCCGAACAACTCGTAGCCCGCCAGCTTGCCCGCGAGGTTGTGCCCGAAGAAGAAGAGGGCGAAGCAGATGAGCGAAAGAAATCCCGGCACCCCGAAGCCCGGCGTCTTCATTTCCAACCACGCCCCCGCGATGCCAAGCAAGAGGAGGAGCGGCGCGACCTTCACGATCCAGTCGGCGACGTTCTCGAATCCCAGCGGCACCGCTTCCACAATCGTTCCCTTCAGGCCCGCCTGCGCGATGAGGTCGTCGACGTCCTTCGCCTTGCCATCGGCAAGGACAGGCTTGCCATCGAAACGCTGCGTGGCCTCATCCGCATCAAGAACAAGCATCTCCCCCTTTGGATTCACAATGTGGGTTTCAAGCGTGAGCCGACCATCGGAGGCGATGACGGAGAGTTCGCGCGCCACTTCGGTTTCGGGATCGATGAACGCCATGGCGACGTCCTGGGCGTGGCCCTTCGAGTTGGCCGTCCCCCGCGCCGCCGCCATCACGAAGCGTGTCACTTTCTCCTTCATCGTGCCCTCGATCTCACCCATCGAAGAGACCACGCCGGCGGCGCCGATCGTGCTTGGCGGATGCATGTAAATGTGATCGGTTGCCACGGCAATGAGCGATCCGGCCGACATCGCCGAAGGATTCACGAAGGTATAGGTCGGCACCGTTACCTTCGAAAGCGCGTCCATCATGATATCGACGGTATCCCAGGCCAATCCGCCTGGCGTGTTCATATCGAGGAGGATCGCCTCCGCCCCGTCGTCGCTCGCCTTCTTCAGCACCCGGCGCATGAAATCGAACTTCGTCGAACGGACGAGCGTATCGTCGCCCACCTTGAGCACGACGATCTTCCCTCCGTAGTCCTCAAGCCGCGTCTGGCCGAACTTGTGCTCGGCGGTCTCGTTCTCTGCGCCCGGCTCCGCGGGATCCGCCGCCTTTTCCTCATCGCTTTCCACCACCGCGCTCCCCGTCGCACCGGAATCGGGCACAAAGGTGAAATGTTCCACCGCCGCTTCGAGTCCTTCTCCCTTCAGCACGGCGGCCACATTCCCTGCGGTTCCCTTCACCGTCGGCACATAGCGGGAAGCTTCCTCCACGCCCAGCCGGAGGTAGTCATTCGATCCCGAGAGCGCGACCCCATCGCTTCCCGTCACTTCCTGATCCGCGTCCACGAAAGCCCGCACCATCTCCGCCGGGATTCCCCGGGTGTCGGTCACTGCCACCGCCGCGTCGATCACATCCTCGAACCGCTTCTCCGTCAATCGGTCTGGCAGCTCGGCCATCGCTCCGCGCCACTCGATATCCTCGATCGCTCCCCCGAGCGAGGTGCCGGAAGCGAAATAGATCGCCTCGCAGGCCGAAGCCACCAGGGCACCGGCCCCGAGCGCCCGCTTCTCCACGTAGGCCACGGTCGGAATTCCCAGCGCCCCGAGTTGCTCGACGAAGCGTTTCGTTTCCCAGGCAAAGCCTCCCGGCGAATCGAGAACAACGACAACCCCGGCCGCTCCCTCCGCTTTGGCCCGCTCCAGCGCGCCATGAAGGAAGGCGATCTCGTCGCTCCGCACCAGCGAGAATTCGCCGAACCTCAGCACCGCCACTTTTCCCGAAAGCGTGGAGGACGCGACCTGCGTCGGCTTGGACTCCTGCGCGACGTTCCGGGGAACCAGCACGGACAAGAGCAGGAGAGCGGATAATACGGAGATTCGGTGGCGTGTCATGGGGCGGTCGACTCGGGTTCATCCCACCTTACACCTTGCGTTGTGGAATTTCCCGTTCCTTTTTCCTCTCCCCAACGACCTCCATGATCTCCGACGAAATCAAGCAGCAGATCCTCGATGCGACCGACATCGTCGAGCTGATCGGCAGCTACTTCCCTCTCAAGCGGGCGGGCACGAATTTCGTCGCCCTCTGCCCGTTCCACTCGGAAAAATCGGGCTCGTTCAATGTCAATCCCGCCCGGCAGTTCTTCCACTGTTTCGGATGCAAGGAGAGCGGCGATGCCATCAGCTTCGTGCGGAAATACGAGAACCTCGATTACGCCCAGGCCGTCAAACGCCTCGCCGAACGTGCCGGCATCACCGTCCGCGAGGAGGTCATGGACGCCGCCGATCTCGCCCGGCTCAAGCTCCGCAGCCAGCTCATTGAGATCCACCGGGAAGCCACCGAATGGTTCCAGCATATTCTCTTCCGCTCCCGCACCCGCGATGCGGAGGCGGCACGGGAATACCTGAGGAACCGGGGCCTGAGCAAGCAGAATGCCGAGAACTGGCGGATCGGCTTCGCTCCGGCGGATTCGTCGCGCTTCGAGGCCTGGGCTCGGGAAAAGAAGTTCTCCGGCAAGGCGCTTGAAGCCAGCGGCCTCATGGCCCTGAAGGATGACAACCAGCCTTCCCGCGGTCTTTACACCCGCTTTCGCGACCGCATCATGTTTCCCATCGCGAACGACTACGGAGAAGTCATCGCCTTCAGCGGACGCATCCTCGATCCCGAGGCGAAGACGGCGAAATACATCAACTCGCCCCAGACGAGTATCTTCGACAAGGGGAAGACCTTCTTCGGTCTCGACAAAAGCAAGCGGTCCATTCTCTCGGAACAGCGCGTCATCGTCTTCGAAGGCCAGGTCGATCTCATCACCGCTTTCGAGGCCGGCCTCGAGAATATCATCGCCCCCCTCGGCACCGCCTTCACCTCCGATCACGCGCGCATTCTGAAACGCTTCACCGGGGAGGCCGTGCTTTGCTTCGACTCGGACACCGCCGGCTACAAGGCCGCCGAACGCACCTTCGCCGAACTCGCCAGCCACGACATCGTCGTCCGGGCCGTCGAGATGCCCGCCGGTCAGGATCCGGACTCCCTCATCCGCGCCGAAGGCATCGAGGGATTCAAGAAGCGCGTCGCCGACGCGAAGCCCTTCCACGAATTCCAGATCGATCACATGTCCTCGGTGCTCGATCTCTCCTCCCTTCGCGACCGCGTTCAGTTCGCCAACGTCCTCGCCACCACCGTGGCCCGCATCCACGATCCCGTCTACCAGGACGGCGTCGTCCATAGCGTCTCCACCCGTCTCGGCATCGCGGCCGACGACTTCCGCAAGCGGGTCGCCACCATCGCCCGCACCATCCGCAAGGGCTCGCATCGCGCTGAGAATTCCGACGACGCCACGACCAGCGAGCCGCCGCTCGTTCTCGCCAACAAGGATGTCGCCATGCTGTGCAAGCTTGCCCTCACCCATGCCGAGACAAGGGAGTGGCTGACCCGCGAAAAATCCCTCATGGCGATCCTCCAGAGTGTCCCCGACAGCAAGCTCCTCTCCACGGTCTGGGGCGCCGATTTTCCGCCGCCTCACCGGGTTCCGTAAATGCTTTCCTCTCATCCCTCTCCCCTCGCGAGGAGGCCTGCCTCCA
>JAHEDC010000510.1:0-1693 GCA_024641425.1 Verrucomicrobiales bacterium
CTTGTGGCTGGTGACCGCGGCAGCGGGAAGACGGCCCTGGTACTTGCTTCCGGGCTTAATTTCCAGGCGCTGCCGAGCCAAAGGCAGACTGAACTCAAGTATATAAATCCTACCCGGACCGTGGATTGGAGAGTTACCAGCGATGCGGTCTTCATCGATACTCCCGGCCGGTATCAGGCGGAAGGACCCGACTTTGACGAATGGTCCTCACTTCTTGAGACGATCAAGAAGCAAAGATCGAACCGTCCACTTGACGGGCTTATCCTTACCGTCAACACGGAGAAGATCCTTCATTCTGACGAACGGGACATAGAAGAACTCGCGAAACTGCTTCGGACGAGACTTGACGACGCCACCAAACGGCTCAAGACAAGATTCCCGGTTTACCTGGTCTTCACGCACGCCGACGCCATCGAAGGGTTCAGGGATTCCTTTTCGACCTCCAAGAAGGAGGGCGAGTCACTTGTCTGGGGCACGACAATTCCCCTTGAGAAGAGTGACAATGCTCAGTCACTGTTCGATTCGGAGTTCGAGATCCTTCAGGATTCGTTGATGGGCCGACGCCTGATCAGGCTATCGGCACCGTTCACTCCCGTCAGGCAGTTGAGGATCTTCAACTTCCCTCTTCATTTTTCGTCAGCCAGGAGGAAGTTGGGGACCTTTGTTTCTACTCTTTTCAGGCCAAACCCCTTCAGCGAAAGTCCGTTTCTGAGGGGATTCTATTTCACCGCCGTACCGGTCAACCGCGACACAAAAGGCGCCGCAAAGGGAGTTCCGCAGACGGTTGGCGCCACATATTTCTCAAGGAAGCTGTTTTCGGATGTGATCCTCCGCGACCGGGACCTCGTGAAGACCTTTCAGGAACAGCGGCAAAAACCACCCGTGCTTGGCTGGCTTCTGACCCTCACGGGCACTTTCATCACGCTGCTCCTTCTCGCGTTCTCGGGCTACTCGCTATACGCCAACAAGGCGTTCATGGATGACGCCGTGGCGAAGGCCTCCGTGGTTCTGATCACCACCAAGACGGACGCGAATATAGATCCTTTGAAGAAGGATCCGGACGCGACCCAAAAAGAGATCAATGAGATAAACGACCTGAGGGCGATCCTGGAAAGGATGGACGATAACGAGCGGAACGGGCCGCCGTTGTCAATGAGGTTTGGACTCTATTCGGGTAACTCCCTGCTCCGGGAACGGTTGATGAACATTTATTACGTCGCGATCGAGCGGCGGTTCCGCCAGCCGACCATTCAGCGACTGGAGAAGGATCTTGCAGCTTTTGCGTCCGGTAATGCCAAGGCTGCGCCATCTGCGTCAGGAGAGCAGAGGACGCCCCAGGAAGCGGAAGAGAAGATTCTCGAGGATAACTACGACCTTCTGGAATCCTACCTCCTGCTGACCGAAGATCACAAGGATCGCGCCAAAGATAAGGCGGCCCCTTCAAAGCTCGAGAAGGCGCTTGAAAGATACTGGCTTGAGGAATCGAAACTTCCTCCGGGGAACGAGACCCTTGCGAAGGCCCAGCTTAGATTCTATTTTGGCCAGGTTGACCGTGAAAGTGAGTATTCCGGCGATACGAGCGGATTCCCGCGGATCTCAGCCAATCCCGGGATAGTAAAGGCCGCGCGGGCGCGTTTGGTGAGATACCCGGCGTACAAACGATATCTCAACCGCCAGATCAACGAAGTAACCA
>JAHEDC010000510.1:1703-4480 GCA_024641425.1 Verrucomicrobiales bacterium
GAGCGTGGAATCGCTCCTTGGCGGCAACGCCCAGGGGATGATCGAAGGATCCATCAAGATCCCGGGCGCTTTCACGTCGGCAGGTTATCGTGGGTATATGAAGGCGAGGCTTGAGAAGGCGACCAGCGTTTTGAGCCAGGACGACTGGGTGATGGGCGAGGAAGGAAAAGCGGAGGCGATCAAGACCGACGAACTTTCGAAACTGAAGTCAGAGTATTTCAATAAATATGCATCTGCGTGGCAAAGGCTGGTTGCGGGAACGCGGGTGCCGCCGTACAAGACCGACCAGGACATGGTAGAGTCCCTGGATTCGTTTGCCGGACCCGAATCGCCTATAAAGCTTTTCCTGCAGGAAGTAGTAAAGAACACGGACCTGACCGCGAAACCGGCAGACAAAGGGTGGTTCGATTTTTCGTGGATCTCAGATTGGTGGAACGGCGGAGGAGGAGGTTCACAGGAGGTCGAGAGCAATACGGAACTCGACAAGCAGTTTAACCAGCTTTTCATCTTCATGGGAGACCCGGAAGCTAAGGAGTCGCAGCCGATAGACCTTTACGGCAATGACCTTTCTGACATCGCAAAGAGCCTTAAGGGTGCTTCCGAGTCAACGATTCGCGAGATGAAACAGCAGCTCGCCAACGAGGACGACAGCCCAAGAAGTTTCCATAAGATGCTGACATCTATCGAGATCAAGATAGACGGCAGGATCAAGGGATTTCAGACCTCGGCAACGCAGGAGATCGCGCGACTCCTGAGAATGCCGTTA
This sequence comes from Verrucomicrobiales bacterium, assembly GCA_024641425.1. Classification (GTDB taxonomy): domain Bacteria; phylum Verrucomicrobiota; class Verrucomicrobiia; order Verrucomicrobiales; family DEV007; genus JAHEDC01. The sequence continues at coordinate 2,470 of JAHEDC010000510.1, forward strand.
CAGAATGTCCGGATCAAGTTCGGCGCTGATTCTACCTCTCAGATAGACAAGACCTGGAAGGATTCGGTCCTGTCCGAAGCGAAGACCATAGAAACGGGTTATCCGTTCGTCGATGCGGCGAGCCCGGTTACCGATCTGAAAGCAGTTGCCAAATACCTGAATCCTCAGGATGGCACCCTTTCGACTTTTTACAACAATAGGCTGAAGAACTTCTTCGAAGGCGATCCTGATGCCGGCGTAACGGTGAAACCTGACAGCCCGGTCAAGTTTGCGCCTGAGTTCGTGGAGTACCTTAACAATGCCTTCAAGCTCAGAAAGGCACTCTTCGGAGCCAGCCCGACACCGGGTTTCGAGTACGACTTCATAATCGAGAAAGAAGGCGACACGATAATCGAAGGCACGATCGACGGCACAAGGGTGTCGTCAAGGGAAACAGGCTCCTTCAAACTTAAGTTCCCGGCGCAGTCGGGTATCAACGGCGTCTCACTCAATATCATGTCCTTGAACTCGACCGTTTCAACGACAGAAACCCCTGCAGCCAGCGGCTCGGGTGACGCGAACCTGAATTTCCCGGGCGAATGGGGACTGTTCAACTTCTTCGATGCCGCGTCTTCAAAAGTGAAGTCGGACGCAGGCTACGACCTCACCTACTCACGCGGCGGGAAGTCGGTCAAGATCCAGATCAGGCCGACTGGCGGAGATCCTTTTGACCGGTCGTTGTTCAAATCGATAAGAGCGCCGGAGAAGATCTTGCAGTAGCCTTGTGCGCGCTTCACGAGAAGCGTGGTGAACTGAGGCAGACAAACAGGAAATCAAAACTATGAACGAAGCAAAAGCACAACTCGATGCCGGCAACCTGGATGAGGCCGTCAGGTTGGTCCTGGATTCAGTTAAGGCAAAACCGACTGACGCGACCTCGAGAACGTTCCTTTTTGAACTGTCCTGCTTCTCAGGTGACTGGGAGCGGGCAGAAAAGCAGCTTGATGTAATAGGGCAGCAGGATGTGAATGCGATGATCGGCGCCCAGATATTCAGGCAGAATTTCATGGCTGAACGGGACCGCATTAAATATTTCGAAGACGGGTTGATGCCCGAGTGTCTGATGGAACCGCCGAAGTATGTTGAGAAGCTTCTTGTTGCGAACAACTACGTTAGAGAAGGCAACATCTCCGATGCCCGAAAAGTGCTCGACGAAGTTGAAGAGGAGAGACCCGCGTTCGAATGCAGTGTAAACGGGCAGAAAGTGTCGGATTTCCGTGATTATAACGATCTGACGATGTGCGTATTTGAGGCGATAGTGAAGGAATCTTACGCGTGGCTCCCATTCGAACACGTGAAGAGGATAGAGTTCTTCGCGCCCAAGTCTCTGCGTGACCTTTTCTGGCTTCAGACAGAGGTCGAAATGGTAAACGGCACAAAAGGCGAGATGTTTCTGCCGGCGCTCTATTCAGGTTCATTCAAGAGCGGAAACGATCAGGTTAGGCTGGGACGGATGACCGACTGGCGGGATCTTGGTGAGGAACTTTACCTCGGCGAAGGCACAAAAATGTTTTGGTTCGACGGGGAGCATCGTTCGATTCTTGATCTAAAAGAGATTGAATTTTTCCATAAAGAGGAATAATCTGTAGGCAAAAGACACCTCGGCAGAGCTATTTACTGTAAAGTTTGCTTGTAGTTGAGTAACTCGAATAGAATAGGTGTCCCTTTTAACCGAATGGCTTTGGTCTGCGGACCGTGCCTGTTTAGCAGTTGTATCGTCCCCGTCGAGGAATGATTAATGAGCGAACAAATGGAACAAGCTGAGACCCCGGAAGAAGGCGCTGAAGTTGCGACCGGTGAGGAGAGTCCGCAAGAAGAAGCTGCGCAGCCTGAAGAGGCGGCGGCGGAATCGCCGGAGGCACCGGAGGCCGAGGCCGCCCCGGAAGCGGAGGTTGCGCCGGCTGAAGAACCTGCACAGGCTCTTCCTTCATTCCAGGTCCCCGAGCTTTCAAACAAACTTTCCCGGCCCCAC
>JAHEDC010000511.1 GCA_024641425.1 Verrucomicrobiales bacterium
GGGACGCTGATATGCGCCGCCGTCACCGACGCGATCACGTTCGCGGCACGACTGGGAGCCGACGGTTTCGGCTGGTTCTTCAGCGCGTATACCTTGGTCTCCATTTCCGGCCGTTGCTCCGCCTCCACCGAAGCCACCACGAACTCGGGCGGCGCTTCCGTTGTCGCCTGTACCACGATGAAGGCAAGCAGCGCGAGGAGCCCCCCGTGCACCAGAAGCGCGATCACGAGGGACGACCACTTCGCGCCCCTCGCATGCGAGCGTGCCGCAACATCCGCCAAAGCAGCATGAGCCGTCGAAGAGGGGGTGGGGGAATCCGGAAAATCCATGGTTTTCAACATAGCACGTTCAGCGACAGCGGGGCAATCCCAATTCCATGCCTGACGATTCCGCCGGCCTCAGGAACGGCGGCGCCACGAAAGGCACCCGAATACCCGGCCCGGTGCCATCCAGCCGCCTCTCACTCCGCAACAATCCTGAGGGCGATGGGCTTCGCGAGCGCGAACTTGCCCGCGTTCGGCTCGGGCAATCGAAGGAGAGCTCCGAGCTTGTAGTTGCCCGCTTTCGTCCAATAGGCGTATTTCGAGATTCCTCGCATGCCGAAGGCGAGGCGCTTGATCGGAAGGGCATGGCTCCCGCCCGGGGCGATCACCAGCGGTTCGCCCATGAGGAAATTCGCGGTCAGCCGAAGACGCCGCTGGCAGGTTACCGCTCCGGGCCCCTCAAGGGTCAGTTCCAGGATCTGCCCGTCGTTGCCGGGCCGGATCTCGATGGGTTCGGTTCCCGTATTGGTGAGCACGAGTTCGAGATCAACCGCGGGCGGATCGGGCTCCTTCCCCTTCCCTTGCTTCAGCTCTTTCTCAAAGCCACTTTCCGCGTAGGCGGGATCGAGGACGTATTCCGTCGTTTTCGCGACCAGCGCGGCGGCGAGACCCTTCATTTCCGTGGGAACCGGGCGGGGATTCTGCGCTTGCGCCACGACGGTTCCGAAAAGGGCGAGAACAAGGAACGCGCGGACAGTCATGGGACCGGAAGGTCAGGCGAATTCGGGGCGGCGGACGCTTCGGGGGACGGCTTTCCATCGCCCGCCGCCGCATGGAAGCGCACGTTCTGTTCCTGCAGCTGCGCGTCGCTCGGCGCGAGGGAGACCGCACGGTCGGAAACCTCGGCCGCCTTTTTGAAATCGCCCCGGGCGAAGTAGACCTCCGCGAGGGTATCGACGCTCGCGCTCGAATTCGGCTCGATTTCCACTGCCTTGTTGGCGTGGAAAAGTGCCTCATCCAGGTGCTGTCCACACCGGGCAAGGAGCCAGGCGTGGTTGTTATTGGCTTGCCCGTAATTCGGAAACATCTCGACGCCCTTCTTGCTGACCTCGTAGACGCGTTCGAAAAGCGCGTCCGCGGCGGCCTTCCGATCGCTCTCGACCAGCATGGGATAAAGATATTCGAGCAAGGCACTGTCACCGGGCGAGATCGCCAACGCCCTTTCCGCCAACGTGATGGCCGCATCGGGGTCGCCCTGGCGAAGTTTGACCCGCGCCTTGATCGAGAGCAGGGCCGACGCGCTGGAGACCGGACTCCGAAGGGACGAGAGGTAGTTCCCGCCTTTCAGGGTCTGGAGCATTTGCCTCTCCATCATCACCACCGCCTCTTCCTCACGTGTGGTGTAGCGGAGTCGGAGGGCGAGATAATTGCAGGATTTCGCGCACTCGTAAGTGAAGGGACGGGCGAGCGCCAGCACCAGCCGACTCTGCCTCTCGGCGAGTTCCACCTCACCCTGGTTCCAGAGGAGCGCCTCGATGTCCGCCCGCCGCGAGGTATCGCCGAGCATCTGGAGATCAATCCGGCGCATGATGGCCTCGCCCTCCGCCACCTTTCCCGCGCGGACCAGGGCCAGGCCATGAAGATAGGAATTCGTCTCGTCCGCATCGTCTTCTTCCACCAATTTCCCGAACGCCGCCGCCGCTTCCTCCCATTTCCGCTGGTAGAGGAGGATCGAGGCAATCCGCCGGGGTAGGATGCCATCGTCTCCGCCGATTTCGAGCGCGGCGCGCAGGTGCCCGAGTGACCGCTCCCACTGTCCCCAGAGCCCGAGGCTGTCGGCGAGCGTCCGATGCCACTCGGCGGCCTCCTCGGCATCCTCCGGCCCCGCCTTGTTCGCGATTTCCGATGCCTCGGCGATCATGGACTCGGCCTCCGGGGGCAGGGTCGTCTTCCCTTCCGGGGACAGGAGCGTATCGATGAGCCCGAGCGCCTCTTTGGGGTCGAGCTTGCGGCGCCCCTGAAGGAAGGTGCTCCAGCGGACCGCAAGCGTCGAGTTTTCGTCGTAGATATCGAGCACCTGCTCAAGTTTCTGCCCCGTGGCGAGCGCGCGTTCGGCGCACGCGAGATAGGCCTCGCGGGACTCCAAACCCCGGAGGTAGCGGGCCAGGTAGATATTGGTCATGGCGCTTTTGTCCGCCGCTGCCTCCGCGAGGGAACCGCACATCTTGTCCAGATAGGCCCTTTCTCCCCGCCCGTAGAGGAACGCCGCGATCCCACTGAATTCCGCCAGACTCCGCATCGCCGTTGTCCCCTCGTCGGTATCGTCGCCCTCCTTGAAGTTCCTCACCTGCTCGCCGAGCCAGGCGTCATAAGGCGGGCGCGGGCCCGGCATTCCCTTGATCGCCATCGCCTCCTCGAACCGTTCCTGTTCCATCAGATGGGAAAAGGCCAGCTTGGGCGACGCCTTCCGCACGACTTCCAGAGCCTCGTCGACGGCTCCGTTGATCACGAGCGCGGTGTGGATCTCAGCGGCCTCGCTCGGATGCTCCGCCGCGTATTTCACGATCTCCTTCACGGTCTCCTTCAAGGCATCGTCCTCCCCCTTCAGGCGCTGCGCGGCGGCACGGAATCCGAGGGCCTTCAGGGTGCGCAGCCGCAAGTCCTCCGCCCCCTCCGCGAAGGCGATGAGATCGCCGGAGGCAATCTTCGTGTCGCGCAGCAGTTCCGGCTCCCCGATTTTCTCCGCCAAGGCCAGTGCTTCCGGAAAATCTCCTTCGACCCGGGCAATCCAGTGCAGCAATTCGAGTTTCTCATTCTCTCGCATCGTCCCGTTGCGGATCACTTCCCGTTCGTGCTCCGCCGTTCCCGAAAGAACGCAGAAGGTCGCGAAATTCTGCATCGCCTCGCGGGTCACGGCGCTCATTCGCAGAATCTTCGCGGCCCCTTCGAGGTCCCCCTTCGCGATCAGGGCACGCGCGGGCTCCTCGGACTCCCGCGCCGCAGCCCGTGCCAGGGTTTCCGCCTGTTCCTCGTCCTCCACCGTCTCGACCAACCGCCGCACGATTTCGAACATCCCCCGCCTCGCCAGCTCCGAAATGGCATTCGTGCGTTCATCCATTCCACCACGCCGAAACGACTGCACCAGGGCGACAATCTCCTTTGGCGTGTCCGGATAGATCCCGAAGCGAAAGCGCTCGAGAACGCGGGAAGCCCGGAAACGCGCTTCCGCCGAACCGGATTTCACGACCTCTTCCAGCGCCGATTCGGCTTGAGCCCCGGCCTTCCAGAGCGCGGTCTGGGTATTCTCGCGCTCTACAAAGTCCTCGCTGTCCAGCTTCGCGATCGCCGCCATGATCTCGTCCGGGGTAAGGCGGGGATCCTCCCCGACCTCCGTTCGATCCTTCCCGGCTGCTTCCCCAACGGTCGAGGGCACCTCTCCCCCCGGCGAAACATCCCCGTCGTCGGCGCGCGCGAGGACGGCGGAAAAGGCGAGAAACACGGACGCGATCGCCGGCGTGACCACCGCGTCGTTCGGAAAAAACCTCCGTTTTGTAGACATGATCCCCATGCTACACCACCGCCCCCTTTTCCGCAAAGGGCAGCTCTCGGCAGGCGTCTTGCCTCTTTTCCGGAAAGATCGGAAAAAGATCCTGAATCCGGAGACATCCGCCTTCGTTTATGCTAGAAAATAAGCGCATTAATCAGCCCTCTCCCCCCTCATGCCCCCTTCCCCCCGAACCCTCCTCCGCTCCCTCGCGTCCGTTTCCCGGGCGTTCGCACCTTCTCTTTTCTGCACTCTCGCCGCCGTTCCTCTCCTCCCCGCCGAGGTCGTGATCAACGAGATTTCCGCCGTTTCCAGCGGTCGCGTCCTCCGATGGGACTCCAACGGCCAACCCTTCGCGGGCGCGGGAAACCCCTGGTGGTCGGCCGACTTCAACGAGAGCGCGTGGCGCAACGGAAACGCTCCCATCGGCTATGGCATCAACCCCATCACCACGAATGTTACCGCCGACCTGAATAACATCTCCCCCTCCCTTTACATCCGGAAAACCTTCACCGTCTCCCCGGCCGACGCCGTCTCCACCGGCACTCTCACCCTTCAGATCAACTACAACGACGGATTCATCGCCTGGATCAACGGCGTGGAGGTCGCCCGCCGCAACATGGGCGCCGCCAGGAATCCCGTCTT
>JAHEDC010000512.1:0-1304 GCA_024641425.1 Verrucomicrobiales bacterium
ATCCGGCGGCTCCGGGGCGGCCAAGGCCATGAACGGGAGCGCATCCTCCGCGCGACCACCGAGTTCACGAAGCCCCTCGCCGGCTCCTCGGCATCCACGATCATCATCTTCCTTCCCCTCGCCTTCCTTACCGGTGTGACCGGGGCCTTCTTCAAGGCCCTCTCGCTCACCATGGCGGCCAGCCTTGTCATTTCCTTCATCATCGCCTGGCTCGCCGTCCCCATCCTCGCCGGAAAACTCCTTGGCCAGAAGGACGCCGATCAGGAGGAAGGCGGACGGCTCACCTCCTTCATCCATGGCCTCTACGACCGTCTCATGCGTTCCGTCCTCGCCCGTCCCTGGTTGGTGGCCCTCCTCGTGCTGCCGCTCCTCGGATTCGGCTGGATCGCCTACAGCCGCACCGGCTCGGGCTTCATGCCGTCGATGGACGAGGGCGGGTTAATTCTTGACTACGTCGCACCGCCCGGCACCTCGCTCACCGAGACCGACCGCCTCCTCCGGCAGGTCGAGGCCATCCTCCACGACACCGCGGAGGTTGCCACCTACTCGCGCCGCACCGGCCTCCAACTCGGCGGTGGTCTGAGCGAGGCGAATATCGGCGACTTCTTCATTCGCCTCAAACCCCTTCCCCGTCGCCCGCTCGATGATGTCATGGAAGATGTCCGCATCGCGGTCGCCGAAACAGTCCCCGGCCTTGAAATCGAGGTCATCAAGCTCATGGAGGATCTCATCGGTGACCTCACCGCCGTCCCGCAGCCGATCGAGATCAAGCTCTTCACCGACGACGAGTCCGTTCTCGTCGAGACCGCGCCCAAGGTCGCCGAGGCTATCGGGAGAATCCGAGGCGTGGTGGAAGTCTTCGACGGCATCGTCCCTGCCGGCGACGCGCTCGTGGTCGAAGTGGATCGGGCCAAGGCGGCTCTCGAGGGGCTCGACAGCGGGGCGGTTACCGTTCTGCTGGAGGATTACCTCAGCGGCAATGTCACCACTGAGATCCAGCAGGGGCCGAAGCTCATCGGCGTCCGCGTCTGGGCCCCGGAGAATACCCGGCGCACCGAACGGGACCTGCGCGACCTCCAACTCCAGGCCCCCGACGGCCACTTCGTCCCGCTCCGGCGCATCGCGACCTTCCACAACGAAATCGGCCAGCCCGAGATCGACCGCGAGGATCTCAAGCGTATGGCCGCCGTCACCGCCCGCATTACGGGGCGCGACCTCGGTTCGACCGTCGCCGAACTCAAGGACAAGCTCGATCATGGCAACCTCCTTCCCCCCGGCGTCTACTACACCCTCGGCGGACTCTA
>JAHEDC010000512.1:1314-4440 GCA_024641425.1 Verrucomicrobiales bacterium
TCGCCTTCAAAGGCCTCCTCGTCGTGATGATCGCGGCCGTCCTCCTCGTCTTCGTCCTCCTCCTTTTCCTCTATGAAAGCTTCCGTGTCGCCCTTGCCATGCTCGCCACGCCCCTTCTCGCCTTGCCCGCCGTCTTCATCGGCCTTTGGCTCACCGGCACGGAGCTGAACATCACCGCCATCATGGGCATGACCATGATCGTCGGTATCGTCGGTGAGGTCGCCATCTTCTTCTTCTCCGAAATGCGCGAACTCGAAACCGATGACGAGGGCAAAGGCCTGACCCACGCCCAGCGCCTCGCCCTCGCCGGCCGGAACCGGATGCGTCCCATCGCCATGACCACCTTCGCCGCCATCCTCGCCCTGCTTCCGCTCGCCCTCGGACTCGGGCAAGGCAGCGCCATGCAGCAACCGCTCGCCATCGCCATCGCCGCCGGCCTCATCGCGCAGCTTCCGCTCACCCTCATCGTCCTCCCCGCCCTGCTCCAACTGCTTTGCGGAAGATCCAACCCACCATCGATACGCCCGTGAAACGTTTCCTCCTCCTCCCGCTCTTCCTCATTCTCCAAGTCTCGGCCCCTGCCGCCGACGCCAACAAAACACTCCTCGACGCGTCGTCTCCCTTCGAGGACATGGCCGAGTTCGCGCTGGCCAAAGACGAGGCCGGACTTGCAAAATCACTCGCACAGGCGGATGCCATCTCCGGTGAGGTCAGGGCCGCGCTGCCGGAAGCGGCGCACCTCCAGTTCGATAGTCTCCTGAAGTCCATCCATTCCTCGGCGACCGCCGGAGCGCACCACGCGATCGCCCTCAACGCCGTCGAAGTCTTCCGCCTCTTCATCGACCATCTCGACACCGCGAGCCTCAAGGTGCCGCAGGAAGTTAGCCTGCTCGATTACGCCGGCTTCCGCTTGCACGTCCTGACCGCCGCACCCGAGATGGATTGGGACGCGATGCGGAAGACGATCGCGGATGCTACCAACTGGTGGGCCGCCTTGAAACCGAAAGTCACCAGCAAGGCCCTCCGTGACACGTTGAATTCCGCCCTCCGTGGACTGAAGAGGGCAGGTGAGGAGGAACATGTTCCCATGATGAACTTCGCCGCCCAGATGGATCTCGACCTCGTCGACCTCCTCGAACACTTTTTCGAGGAGCAGGAGTGATGGGCATTCACCAAGGGCACTGCGAAGCCCCAAAGGGGCCAAACAGGCCAGCCCAGGGCAACGCCCTGGGAATGCATGACAGACGATTCAAGCCCTGAAAGGGCGTCACAATCGGTGCCGTCTTGGGAAACTCCATTCCGCAATGCCCTTTGGGATTTTCCCCGGTTTTCGAAAATTTCCCGCTCTCACCAATCTCTCATTTCGTGGCGACGAAGGTAAATCTATCCTTCGATTCGTTACGTCTCCTATGAGAAACCCTCTGCTCTGCCTCGCGCTTGCCACCGCGTCCCCGATCGCTTCCGCCGAAGCCGCTCCCCACCGCTTCGACCATGTTGTCATCGTGGTGGAGGAAAACCGCACCGCCGGTGAGATCATCGGGGACACGGTCAACGCGCCGTATATCAATACCCTTGCCGCCGAAGGCGTCACCATCGCGAATATCTATGGCATCGAGCACCCAAGCCAACCGAACTATCTCCATCTGTTCTCCGGCGGCAACCATGGCGTCGAGGACGATAATCTCCCCCCGAGCTTTTCGACCACCCCAACCGCGACTTATCCCTTCACGGCGCGGAACCTCGCTGCCGAACTGATCGCCGCCGGCTTCACCTTCGCGGGCTACAGCGAGGACCTGGACGCGGCCGGAGCGATGGATTGGGCCGACTACGATCCCCACACCGCCACCGCCCCCGGCGTCGATTACCGGCGCAAGCACAACCCCTGGGCGAACTGGATCGCCAAGGTCAGCCCGCTTCCCTCGAACCAGCTTCCGGCGAGCGTCAACCGAGCCTTCACCCAGTTCCCAACCGATTTCACGCAACTCCCCACCCTCTCCTTTGTCGTCCCCGATCAATCCCACGACATGCACAACGGGTCGCGGAAACAGGGCGATGACTGGCTTCTGGCGAACCTGAACAACTACGCCCAGTGGGCGCGCACCCACAATAGCCTCCTCGTCATCACCTGGGACGAAGACGACTACGGAGCGACCAACCAGATCCCGACGGTCCTTTACGGAGCGAACCTCAGGAACGGCACCATCACGGGCGGCACGTGGACCTTGCACAATCTGCTCCGCACTTTCGAGGACATGTACGGAACGACGACCCATGCCGGTCAGGCGGCGGATGTTCGCTCCCTTGTCGGCCCCTTCACCGATGATCCCGCAGTCGCGGTCGCCACGTTCCGGCAGGGTTTGAACGGCTACACCGGAGCGAACGACACCATGCTCATCGAGGATGACCCCGATGCCGATAACTCGGGAAACCACGACCTGAAGGTCGACAAGGACGCCGGGGCCGCCGCCGGAGACCAACAAGCGCAATCACTCGTCCGCTTCGACAATCTCTTCGGAAACGGTACCGGGCAGATTCCCGCGAACGCCCTCATTCATTCGGCCAAGCTCGTCCTCTTCACGCCCGCCAACTCCACCGGCAACGACAACGAATCCAATGACACGATGCGCGCCCACCGCATGCTCGCCGACTGGAACGACTCGGCGACCTGGAACAGCCTCGCGGAAGGTGTCAGTGCCGACAACGTCGAAGCCGTCTCCGGTGCGACCTTTTCCGTGATCCCGGAAGTCGACGCCGCTCCCGCCATCTTCGATGTCACCGGTGACATCGACCTCTTTCGCGCCAGCCCTGCCCAGAACCGCGGTTGGCTCCTCCGCGCTTCCTCCTCCGGTTCCGGCGACGGCTGGGTCTTCAAGTCCTCCGAAACCACCAGCGATCCCACCGTCCGTCCCACCCTTGAGATCGTCTATTCATCGCCAATCGCGAGTCCCTTCGCCGCTTGGGCGGCCGACAACCGTCTTGTCGCGCCCGACAACACACCGACAGCGAACCCCGACGGCGATACTTCCGACAACCTTCTCGAGTTCGCCTTCAACACCCAGCCGAAAATTCCCGACTCCGTCCCCATGCTCCCCGGCGGCACCTCGGGACTTCCGAGCGCCCAATATG
>JAHEDC010000073.1 GCA_024641425.1 Verrucomicrobiales bacterium
ACGGGCGGCAACACCCTAACCTTGACCCAAAACCCACAGTGGGTCACCGGTCACGACGGCATGGCCCTCTGCTACAACGGTTCGTCCCAGTTCGGCAGCCGCCCGAACGCGTCGCTCACCGGTGCCTTCCCCAGCAAGAGCACCGGCGGCGCGACCGCCTTCACGATGGCGGCGTGGATCAAGCTCGACATCACCGGCTACCGGCACGCGATCATGACGAAGCAAGGGAACGAAACCCGCGGCCTCCTCTGGTCGGTCGAAGCGAACAACCGGCTTACCCTCGAACTCTTCAAGAACCAGACGGACAAGACCACGGTGCAGGGCAACACCACTCTCCAGACGAACCGCTGGTACCATGTCGCCATCACCTACGGGTTTATCGCCGACGGCACCTCGCGAGTCCGACTCTACGTCGATGGCCAGCAGGACGCCACGACGAACAGCGCGGTCGGCCCGCCCGCTCCGAACAGCGTCGATTTCACCATAGGCCGCTACTGGTGGAGCAGCAGCTACAGCACCTACTTCGACGGCTGCATCGACGAGTTCCTTCTCTTCGGCCGCGCCCTCGACGCCTCGGAAATCGCGCGCATCACCACCGGCGTCGCCCCCAGCGTCGCCACTCCGGTCATCCAGCCTGCCGGTGGGGAATTCTCAGGCTCCCTCCCCGTCACCCTCACTTCGACCACACCCGGCGCGCTCCTCTTCTACACCCTCGACGGCTCGGAACCCACTGCGGCGTCCATTCTTTACACCGGACCGATCACCCTCACGCAAACCAGCATCGTCCGTGCCCGCGCCTACAAGGCCGAATCCAATCCCAGCGAGGCCACGAGCGCCACCTTCACCCGCATCACCACCACCGGCGACTGGTGGAACGCCAGCCTCCCCTTCCGCGTCCCTCTCACCGTCGCCACCGGTGCTTACGCCCGCCGGGACAAACATTGCGCGGAGATCGCCTTCGACTTCGCCGGTCTCGGAGCCCTGCCCGATTCCCTCCGCCTCGTCGAAGTCAACGCCACCGGGCAGGTCATCGACACCAGTCCCGCCTACCAGACCGTGCCGGGAGAAAACCTCCTCGTGCTTGCGCTCGCCGGAAACACCCCTGCCAACACAACCCGCCGCTACCAGGCCTATTACGCGACCAACGGCAGTTACACGCCTCCCGCCATTGCTCCGCTCGTCCTCACCGATCCCAACAGCACCGACGGCGGCTTCGCCAGCCTTCGCTTCCAGACCACCCTCGGCACCTGGCAATACCACTACGTCGGCGCCGGCTTCTCCAGCCTCGACGATGTGAACGGCAACGACTGGATCAACTGGAGCACCGCCGCCGGGGCCAACGGCGCCTATCGCGGCATCCCCAACCTCGCCTACAACAGCGGTTACTTCCATCCCGGCGACGAGGGAAATCCCAGCACGACCACGCTCGAAAACCCCGGTCCCGTCCGCGCGACCGTCCGCAGCATTTCCCAGGACAACCAGTGGGAACTCCGCTGGGATATCTTCCCCGTTTACGCCCGCCTCACCGTCGTCCGCCGCAATCCGTTCGAAACCTACTGGTTGCTCTACGAAGGCACGCCCGGCGGCAGCCTCAGCACCATGACCGACTTCTCCGTTCGCCCCGATGGCACCCGCCTTCCCCTCGGCACCGCCTGGACGGGAGACCTGCCGGGCGACGAGTGGGCCTATTTCGAGGACGCCGGTCTCAACCGCGCCCTCTACCTCATCCAGCACCAGCCCGACGCGAACACCGATAGCTACTGGACGCTGAGCAACGCCATGACCGTCTTCGGTTTCGGACGGCTCGACCTGAACACCTACCTCAGCGCCGCGCCCAACGTCTTCACCGTCGGTCTCGCCGACGACGCCTCGTTTGCCAACATGCAGGGAGTCATCGACAGCGCCTATCGTCCGCTCGCCACCGTCACCGGCCCCGCCCAACCGATCCCCGGCCTCGCCACCTATCTCGCCTGGGCCGCCGGTCACTTCGACGCCGCCACCCTTGCCAATGGGACCCTCGAGGAAACCGTCTGGGGCCCGAACGCCGATGCCGACGGCGACCGGATCTCCAACCTCCTTGAATTGGTTACCCAGATCGATCCCCTCACCCCCGATCTTCTGCCTCTCGGGATCGAATCGGTCGGCGACGGCACCTTTGTGCTACGCCTGCGGGCCCTTCGCAACCTCGCCGGAATTCAGGTCGCGCTCGAATACTCAAGCGCGCTCGCTGACTGGCTGCCGTTGGCGTCCCCATGGCAACCCACTGGCTCCCCGAACGAGTGGACCGTTCCCATTTCCGATGGCTTCGCACGCATCGTGGCCCGACTCGACGAGTAGTTGCCGAGTCGTTTACTCCACCGTGTGGCGCAGGACAAAATCCACGATCGGCTTCGGATCCTTCAGGCTATGCGGATGGTGGCCGACGCCGGGCTTGGAGATGACTTCGATGCTGCCGCCCAGCGCCTTGTAGCGCGCTTCCAGCACCGCCGTGTTCTTCGCCACGGGCACGACATCATCGGCAGCGCCCACCACATGGAGGAGCGGCACCTTGGCCTTGGCGAGCGGCTCCAAGCCATCGATCGGATTGCAAGTCGCGGTCTCCATCTCTCTTTCGGTCAGTCCGTAGGCCTTCAGGCAGGCCTGCCACGTCGCGGGATCGCTCTCTTTCGGCCAACTCTTCACATCGCAGACCGGCGCGTCCGCGTAAACGCAGGCCACCTTGTCCGGGTTCGCCTTCGCCCAGTTGTAAATGATGAGGCCTCCCCGTGACATTCCTTCCAAAGCGGGCTTCGCGGCCAGCTTGTGTTCCGTCGTGAGATAGGCGTAATACCCATCCCAGATCCGCACCGCCTCCGGCGCGCCGAAGAGCCCCGCGACATCCACGTAAGCGAGATGGAAGCCCTTTTCGAGCAAGGCAACGTCCGTCTGAGGCTCATGACCGAAAAAGCGCGCCCGCCAGATCCAGGGATTCCCGTTCGCCGCCTTCTTTGGAAGCACGAGAATACAGGCACGCCCGCCCTGCTCGAAATCATGCCGCTCGAAACCGAAGAAATCCCCGGTCTTACCCGGATACTCCGCCGCCGGCACGAGGAGAGGGAAAGCCAGAACACACAGACTCAGAAAAAACGCGGATCTCATATCCACCATCCCAGCACCCCGGAGCCCCCCTGTCCAGCGAAGTTACACCCCGGGGGCGCGCCCCGAACACGCTCTCCCGAATCGCCCCACCCGTTTCCCCTCCCTCCGAGTTCCCGGCCCATCCCTTCGCGCACTTCGCACCCCCGGCGGTCAACCCTCCTTCCCCCCAATTAACCAATAACCATTATCCAATAACGAACCCCTACCGCACATCCGCCGCCTGGATCAGGTCTCCCTCGGTGCCGGCCTTCAGGGTCCGCACTTGCGCCGTGATGCGCAGGATCTCGCGATTCATCTCGTCACGCTCGTCCTTGAGATAAGCCAGTTCCGTATTCAGTCCGCTCACCTCGCCCAGCAATTCCACCATGCTCGAGTCCTTCGCCAGCATCGTTTCCTTCAGCCCGCGGTTCTCCTGAAGGAGCGCGTAGGCGGTTTCCTCGGAATGGGATACCATCTCCTTCATCTGACTCGCATCCCGCTGCCATGCCGCCGCCATGAGTTTCGCCTCTTCCTTCGCGGCCTCGACCTCCTCCTTGAGGTTTTCCACGACCCTGAAAAGCGACGATTCGCGGGTCGCGGCATTCTCGAGTTTCACAACCAGTTGGTCCCGCTGATTCGTGACCGCGGTCAAGGCGATCTTCATCTCTTGGTTCCGCAGGCGCTCCACCGCCACCACATCTCCCAGCATGTCGTTCTCGTTCCGCAACGATTCACTCTCATGGGTCAGATCCTTGATCTTCACGTCCGTGTTCTCCACCATCATGATGATCGGAAGCCCTACCGCCGCCACCCCGATGGCGATTAACCAGGCGGGCGTCTTGAAAGGGGCTGAATACGGGCGTGGCGCGGGTCGATCTTGCATGGTCTTGGGGTCTCGTTGAGGCAGGGTCTGCTTCGAAAAACGATCGTTCACAGGAAACAAACCCATTAGGATTAATCGAATTTTAAGATTTCTTAAACAATAGTCAATTTCAAAATGACTGTTCGTTCCCATTAAATCTGGAAATTCGAATCCGCCCTCTCCCTGCGTGCCGCCTTCGTTCAGCCCGTTCTCGACATTCCGGGCTTTCCAAGGAAACTAGCCGTCACCATCATGAAATTCGCCATCTGTAACGAAACCTACCAGAGCTGGGACTTCGAACGCACCTGCGCCCACATCGCCGCGACCGGCTACGATGGCGTGGAGATCGCGCCCTTCACGCTCAAGAATGACCCGAGGGAACTGACCGAGGCCGAGGCCGGGACATGCGCCGCAGTGGCCCGAAGAGAGGGAATCGAGATCGTCGGTCTCCACTGGCTGCTCGTGAAACCGGCCTGGCTTCATCTCACCACCGAGGATGACCTCCTCCGCGGCGATACGGTGAAATTCGCGACACACCTCGCCCGCATCTGCGCCGCCATGGGGGGAACGATCATGGTCTGGGGCAGCCCGAAGCAGCGGAACCTCGCCGAGGGATGGACTTACGAGGACGCCGCGAAACGGGCGGCAGACGCCCTCCGGCAGATCAGCGAGACGGCGGCCGATCTCGGCGTCACCCTCGCCATGGAGCCGCTGGGACGGAAGGAGACGAACTTCCTCAACACCGCCGCGGAAACCGTGCGGCTCATCAAACAGGTCGACCATCCCTCCTGCCAGCTTCATCTCGACGTGAAGGCGATGAGCGACGAGGAAACCCCGATCCCGCAGATCATCGCGGAATCGAAGGAACACGTCGTCCATTTCCATGCCAACGACCCGAACCTGCGCGGTCCCGGCTTCGGCGAGGTGCGCTACGAGCCTATCGTCGAAGCTCTCCACGGCATCGGCTACGACCGTTACGTTTCCGTCGAGGTTTTCGACTACACTCCCGATCCCGAAACCATCGCCACGGAAAGCCTCGCTTACCTGAAACGCGTTTTCGGCTAGGGTTGGAAGACCCTTCGCACGCGGTAATACCTCGGAATTCCTTCTTCGAAAACGGAAGTGTCCTCAAAGGTCAGTTCCGTCCGTACACTCACCCCTGGAACAAAGGAGCCCGGCAGGTCGTTCTTCCAAAGCACGAGGTTGTTCGAATACTCGAGCTGGTAACTGAAACGGGGTTCCGCAATCCAAGTGATCTTGCGCATTCCGGAGGGAGCTCGCTCGATCCGGTCAATCACGAAAGGAACCGTTCCCGCCTCGATGGCCGTGATCGTCCACTCGTCGAAGATCATGAAGTTGTTTCCGTAATTCGCGGTCAGCTGTGTTCCAAGCTGCCATTCGGCGGCGACGCTTCCGAGGTCCAGGGATCGAGCGCCACCATGAAAAACCTCATCGGTAAAGATCGGAATCCCATCGAGATAGGTGCTCCACCGATTGCCCGCGAAATCAATGATCGCGCTGAAAAAGTAGAGTTGTCCGCGAAACAATGTGGTCGTGGTCGGGAACTGCTGCCCCGCTCCATTGAGACGGGCAACGGATAGGGTCTGGCTGGCGTTCGAGTTGATGAATCGGAGGTTGGCCAACGCCTGGCCGGCGATATTCCGCACGGTGATGAAAAAGCTGTCCCTCATCCCATTGGTGGAATCCTCGATGCCGAGAAAGCACTCGAAGCGCACTTTGGGAGCAGCGTTGGCCAGCGGATTGAAATCGACGCGCCGCATCACCGAGACAAAGGTCGCACTCGGTTGGGAGAATCCGATAAACGCCACCTTTCCCAAGGCGGGAATCAATCCGTCGTCGATCCCATGGGAACCAGTCCCAACGCTATTGCCGATCCAGTTGTCAATTCCCACGAGCATGTCATCGCCGTTCGGATGGTGCTCGAAGTCGGTGTAGAACAGTTCGATCTCACCGGCGCGGAGAGTGACGATAGAGGCCGCGAGGAACGCCAACGGGGCGACGAACCGGCTGAAGTAAAATCGGCGATGACGCATACATCGGAGGACAATATCCGGCCTTGAATCTGGTTTACACCCACTCCGCGCACAAGAAAAAAGGCGGCCCGAGATTGCTCGGGCCGCCCAATCAGGTGAATTGGAGGAAACAGCTGCTTCCCGGGAGCTAGCGCGGCTGGGCTACGCCGCCCTCGCCGGGAGGAGGAGGGGTGTCACCACCGCCATCCCTCGGAGGCGGGGGGACGTCATGCCGTCCACCGAGACGGGCGAGGAATTCATCTGCGGTAATGAACCCGTCGTCGTTCTTGTCGAGATGCCCGAAAAGGGCATCGACGCGCTCGGGATGTACCGCCAGCAGGCGGGCCAAAGCCGGGATCTCGGCAAATTCCCCGGGAGAAATCGAGCCGTCGCCATCGGTGTCGACTTCGGCGAAGCGCTCGGCGCGTTTCTCCTCGATCTGGGCACGCAGGGTGGCCCTGGCGGCGGCCCTTTCCTCTTCCGAGAGCAGTCCGTCGCCGTCCGTATCCCAACGGGACTGGTGTTCCTCGTGCCGGTTGCGACGGGCCTCCTTCATGGCCTGGGCTTCTTCCGCGGACAACTTGCCGTCACCATCCAGGTCGTAGATCTGCAGGGCTTCGGGCAACACACCATCGCCGAAGGCCCGTTCGTCGGCGAAGGATGGGCCGGCAAACCCGGCAATGGCAAGTCCACAAAGGACAGTGGTATTCAATTTCATGGTTGCTTGAATGGTTGGCTTTTTTGGTGTTGCGGCAGGGATCTCCTCATCACTGATGACTGCCTTCAACAGTGCTGACGTTTCCCGGATGACGGATGTTACATGCTTTCTTTTTAAGCGGGAACGCCATGCGGGAGGAAATGGGAGGGTTCTAGTTTCCGAACAACTCGGACAGATCGTCACCCTGATAATCGGACGGGACCGGGGCTACTTCTGCCGCCGCGGCGGCAGCGGCGGCGGCGGTACTCGCGTCCAAGTCGGCCTCGAGGTAGGAAATGACGTCATCCCACCAGACCGCGCGATCCGCCAGTTCGTCCTCGAACAGTTCCTGCTGTGCGGGATCGATGACTCCCCCGAGTTTGTCCTCCACCCGGCGCGGAGCCGAGACGTTCTCGCCTCCCCTACTCGCGCCACTCGCGCCCTCTGCGCCACGATCCGGCGTATCGCCTTCGATCTCCAAGGCGGGGTGATAGGCGGCGGAGGCGCGGGCGAGAATCGCGAACGCCTTGTCCTGCTGGGCTTCGGTCAGATTGAGATCGCGGGTCCATTGCGCGAGCCGGCGGTTGGCCTCGAATTCCACCTTCGAGGCGCGGCGGCTCAATTCCTCGCGGGAAACAGAGCCGTCAACTTCCGTGTCGCTCCCGCTCCGGCGCTCCTCAAGCATCTTGGAAATCGCACCTTTCACATTCGACGGCATCGCAGCCTTCCCCACGGCTGCCCTCCCATTATCGGCGGAGAGAGGCATTTCCGTCAGGCCAGTTCGCGAGGAATCGGGCGCGTCCCGCGTCCCGGA
Organism: Verrucomicrobiales bacterium; assembly: GCA_024641425.1. GTDB lineage: Bacteria > Verrucomicrobiota > Verrucomicrobiia > Verrucomicrobiales > DEV007 > JAHEDC01. The sequence goes on from JAHEDC010000073.1 coordinate 7,524, forward strand.
ATCGAGCGATTGACGTCCAGGTGCAGCAAGGCTGGCCGGGCCAGCAAAAGGTCCCGGAACCCGCTGCGGGGAGGTTGCCCAAATGGCCAAGGCCCCCATGAGGGCACCGAAGACAAGAAGGAGGACTGCTTTCATGAGGGGGAGGCAGAGAAAGGAGGATTTCTTGGAAGTACAGTGGAAAGCCGCCGGAATGTCAATCCGTCCCGGACGGGACAATCGATCGGAAGCGGCGGTCGATTTCCAATTGGAGTTTTTCCTGGGAAGCACGCAGGCGCCCCTGGCGGGTCTCATCCACTTTTGGCGCGATACGGTCATGCAAATGGAGAAGGAGCATGTGGTATTCGAGGAGCGCGCGCTCCCGGGTATCCCCGATCGCGGCCGCCGTCTCACCGACGTCGTCCCGGATGGCATCGACCTGCTCTGGAGTGAGGTCCAGGGCGGAACGCAGCGAGGAAAGCGTCTTGTCCGCCCATTGGTCGGGCTCGGTCGCCATAATACCGTCGGTCTCACCCGAGCGGAGGGACCTTGACCCGACGATGTAACCAAATCCGTGCCCGCTGCCATAGATCGTCGCCACGGCGAGGAGAATGATCAAGGTATCGCGCGCCTTCGATTTCATGGCGCCGGAGGCTGCGGGAATTCGAGCACGGGAACCTGCATGAGATCGTCCTGGGTCTGGCTTCGCAGGGACTGGAATAGCGCCATTCCAAAAACAACCACACTAAAACAGGCAGTCCGCAGCGTCCATCTCCGCCAGAGAGCCAGTGCCTTCTCCCGCCGAGCCTCACGGGCGAGGGCGATCACCCGGGTCTGGAACCCGAAGGGTGGCTCGGGAGTCCTTTCGACCGAATTCTCCACGGTGGCACGGGCAACCCGAAGGGCGGACGCAACCTTGTTCCAGAGATGATCGGTTGGATTATGTGGCATGGCGGCGAATCAGTTCGTGCGTTTGGAGGCATCGCGCTCCATGCGTTCCAGCACGCGGGCCAGTTTACGCCGGGCGCGCATCGCTGTCACGCGCACTTTCGAGCCCCCCCATCCGGTCATGTCGGCGACCTCCGTCGCGGATTTTTCCTCGAGATCGATGAGGCGGATGACCAGCTGTTCGTTGGCATTCAGGGGAGCGAGGAGTTTCGCCAGCAATTCGCCCGTCATTTCCCGAGTGGCCTCGCCGGGCTCCGAAGGATCGTCCGCGAAGGTGCGGGCCAGGAATGAGGCTTCGTCTATTCCTAACTCGCTGAAGGAGACCACGCGACTGGCGCGCTTCTGACGCAGTCTATCGTAGCAGGTGTTCAGGGCGACCCGCGAAACCCAGTGCTCGAAGGGCTGGGGTCCCGTGTAATGTTCGATTTTTGAAAAGACCTTCACGAAGACGTCCTGGGCAAGATCCTCCTCGTCCGCCCCTCCAGGCAAATGCGAGCGCACGATGGAAATGACATTCGGATAAAGACCGTCGACAAGGGCACGCCAGACTCGCTCATCGCCCTGGCGGGCAAGCTCGAGCATTTCGGCTGTAACGAAGTATTCACGGTCACTCATTCGGGCATGGGGACGCCCAATGTTCCTGACGAAGCCCCACCACGGAATGTTACACGATTTCCGCGCGGGTCCCCAATCACACCGATCTTTCCTCCGTTCGCGATGGCAGGGCCGCACCGATGAAGACTCGCCAGGCAACCCGCGCCGCATGGCCGAGAAAGGAAAGCTTCTTCGCCCTCCCCGCTTCCCCTCACATCCGAGTGACCTGGAGGCGATAGAATCGGCGGCCCGTGCCTTGCGGAACATCGTCTTGGACGGTGACGGTGCGGAACGGGCTGTCCGCCACCGCTTCACTGACAAACCCGGGCCCGGTTGGCGCGGCTCCCGCCGCGCTGGTGGCAAGCGTCGTCCAATCGACCAGATCGCTCGTGACTTGGGCCCGATAGACCAGGTCCGTGGCCAGGGGATCGCGACGGAAAGTGATGATCACCGGATTTCCCTGGGCCAGCCCGGAATCGTCCACCGAGAATCCCGCGGAGTTCTCGTCCGGAATTCGGGGCGCGAATCCCCAGGCGTATTCGATGCCATCGACAATGCCGTCACCGTCGGTGTCGAAATGGTCGTCGATGAATTGTCCGATGAAGTAACTCGCCAGTTCCCAGGCCTTCCGGTGGCTTGGAGGCGGTGGTGGAGGGACGTAAGTAAGGGCGAGTTTCGGCCTTGAGGCTGAAACGGTTGCGGTTCGCGAAGCGAAGCGTTTCGCGGAAGGCGCTCCGAAGATGAGCGTTCCCGAGACCGCACCGACGTTGGCGGCGGTCAAGGTGACCACATTCGTGCCGATATCAACGCCGGCGGAGGCAATCTCCGCGTTGTTGCCAATGCCGAAACCTTGGACGTTCATGCCATCGACGAGTCCGTCGACGTTCGCGACAGTGATCGTGAATTGCCCGGCTGTTCCGGTGCCGGTCGTGGCCACGCTTTCGATGTCCGCCTTCAGAATCCAGCCGAAATTCGACGATGGGGCCGCGAGCCAGGCATTGGCGTCCGCCGCCAGACCGGGCGATGCCCATAGGTAGTTGGTTTCCGCGGCCACGCTGACAGTGGCGGACTTCTCGGAGGAAAAATCGCCCCCAGGTTCGCTCCAGACCCCCGCCTGACCGAAAAAGGGTTTGAGCCAGGTGGCGTCGTTCGCACTTGGCGAGGCCCCGTCCCCTTCCTGGACCGCCGCGTTGGCCGTCCCCTCCCCCCAGTCGGTGACGAGTTTGTGGAGGGAAAACGCGTAGGCCGGAGCGATGGTGCGGTCCATCTTCAGGGTGACGGCGGCGGTTGAAACGACCGAGCCCGGGGGGATGGAGCCAAGGTTCCAGGCGAGGAGGGCCCGCCGCAACGCGCCGCCGTTCTTCGAGGGATCGGTGGCGCCGGCGAAAATCCAGCTTCCCGCCCCATTGCTCAGTTCGGCTTCCTGGAAGATCGTATTGTCCCTCGCGGCGTTCAGGGTCACCGCCGTGGTCGCGGGCACCGGCACGATCTTCATAATAACACCGCTAGGCAACCCCGTTACGGGATCGGGATTGGTCACGCCGGGCGCGGACTTGGCGAGGACATAGAGCTCGCCTGCCTCATCCTGACCGAAGGCCTGCACGAAATAAGAAAGGGGGTTTCCCCCAAGGACATCGAGGTTGGAGAGAGACCAGACGTTGGGCGCGGTTTCCTCCATTCCGAGCATCCGGCCGCTCGCGCTGGTGAAGCTCTGGCTCCAGTCGGCGAAGACATACTTTCCAACCAGCCCCGGGATGGCACTGCCGCGGTAAACATAGCCACCTGTCACCGAGATTCCGTATTGCGGGAGAGGGGGCAAGCCAATCTCGATACCGGGGTGGGCATACTGGACGATCGGGTCGACCACCGTTCCGACAAGGGGGGGCGCATCAATCGAGAAGTTGGGGACGAAGCTCCCCTCGCGGTTGCGCCAACCATAGTTGGCACCGGAAACGAGAAGGTTGATCTCCTCGACCTGCCCTTGGCCCACGTCCGCTCCAAAGAGCCGGTTCGTCCCGCCAGGGCGGCTGTCGAAGGAGAAACGCCAGCAATTCCGAAGGCCGAAGGCGAAAATCTCCGGACGCTCTCCATTGGGACTTGTCGCGAAGGGATTGCTCGCGGGAATGCCGTAGGTTCCGCCGGGGCCATCCGTGCCCAAGGGGTCGATCCGGTGGATCTTGCCCAACCGATTGGTCAGATCCTGCGCGTTACCCTTTGCATTCGTGGGGCGCGGAGCCCCTCCTCCACCCGTGTGGCCGAAATTGTTGTCATTCGAACTCCCTCCATCGCCGGCGGTGAAATAGAGGAACCCATCCGGTCCGAATTCCAATCCGCCGCCATTGTGGTTGAACTGGGGTTTGTCAAAGCTAAGAAGGATCCGCTCCGATGCGGGATCCGCCACGTCGGGATCGCTGGGGGAGACCTGGAATTCAGCGACCGTCGAGCGGCAATCCACCGGATCCGACGGGGTTCCCGGTGCGTTCGGAGACGGCGCGCTGTAAAAGACGTAGAAGCGGCGGAACCCCGGCGAAACCGGATTGGCGTAGTCGGGATGGAATGCAAGGCCAAGCAGACCACGTTCGTCGAAATTCGAGCGCTCGGGCACGAGTTTCGCCCCGATGTCGAGGAAAACGCCCGGCTGGAGCATCCCATTCCTGAAGATGCGGATCTTGCCCCGCTGGTCCGCGATGAACATCCTGCCACTCCCGTCGCCGGCGTGGGTCATCACCACCGGAGAGTCGATCTGCCGGTCGCAGACGACCTCGAGCTTCAGTTGGGGGAAGGCAGCAGACGCTGGTATCACACTACAAAGCGGCAGCGCGGCGGCTGCGATACCACTGAAGGCAGGGGAGAAAAATGTGGATCGCATAAAGAAAATGAGAGCGCTGGAGGTGAGAGGTGATCCGCTGAACTCGGGGAGCATACGCGACGCGCGGGACGAGGATCGGAGACGTAATGCCAAAGAACGTTCATCCACAGACGGCGGGCAAGCCATAAAGATCAAGACGTTCCTCGACGCCGAGGCGTTACACGAAATCATCCCGAACACCGTAGGCGGATATCAGGAGACATCTTCCCTTCCGCCGGCCGCCCGGGGTTCCCTTACCTTTGCGGGACGCGCGGCTTGTCCGCGGCGATTTTTGCCTCTAACGTTCCGCCCATGATGAATGGTCTCCTTCGTGCAGCGCGTGAATTCTCCGTTTTGGCAGCGAGACGCAGTTGCCCGCGTTGGTTGTTGATAATCGGGTTCGCCGGGGCTGTCTTCGGTCCGGCCGCACCGGGTGCGGTTCTGGAGCTTTCGCCGGTGGCGGACGCGGTTCTTTACGAGGATGCGAGCGGTAGCAGCGCTAACGGCTCCGGCGAATTCCTGCTGGCTGGCAGGACAAACCAAGGTTCCGAATCCCGCCGACGCAGCCTCCTCGCATTCGATTTCTCCTCGGTTCCGCAAGGAGCGACCGTGACGCTGGTCACGCTCCGCCTCCAATCGGTCACGGTGGCGACGGCCGATCTGATGGTCGGCCTGCATCGCGTGACCAATCCGTGGACGGCCGGATCCTCGGATCCTCTCGGGAACGAGTCCTCGGGAGTCATCGCGGAAACCGGGGACGCCACATGGCTTCATTCCAGTTTCCCGAATCAATGGGCTACGCCGGGAGGAGACTTTCTGCCGGAGGTCTCCACGATCGCAACGATCACCAGTGCCGCCGGAATCTTCGAGTGGAGCGGACCCGGAGTGCTGGCTGACGTCCTCTACTGGCTGGATCAGCCGAGCCAGAACTTCGGCTGGATGCTGAAGGGAGATGAATCGCTTCCGCAGACAGCGAAGCGATTCATAGCGGTCGATAGCGCCGCAATCGATTCTCGCCCGAAACTCCTTCTCGAGTATTCGCTGGTCCCGGAACCCGGGGTTGGCTCCTTGCTTGCCCTCGGGGGATTCCTTCCGTGCTTCCTCAGAAGACGGCATGCTCCGTCAGGGCGCAGTGCGCGAGCCAGTTAGGAATCCAGGGGTTGCTCCTGCGGGCACCCAGACGGCCCACGAAGCCAATCGAAACACGGTTGCCAAGCGCCCGATGGTAAAAACTCCGCCACACCAGCAATCCTAGCCCGCGCCCAGAGAAATCGTTCGACATCCCGCGCGCGTCGGTCTTATTTTCGGCCGCTGTTCCAACCTAGCCACTCATTCACTCTCCCATGCCCAAACTCGAAGGAAAAGTCCTCATCGCCCAAGGCGGCGGTCCCACCGCCGTCATCAACCAGTCCATCGTCGGCGTCGCCCTTGAGGCGCGCAAGTTCGCCCAGGTAGATCGCGTCTACGGAGCCTGCCATGGCATCGAGGGTATCGTGAACGAGGAATTCCTCGACCTGACCCAGGAGACGACCCACAACCTCGAGCAGGTTGCCCTCTCCCCCGCCTCCGCGCTGGGTTCCACCCGCATGAAGCCCACGCCGGATCTCTGCAAGGAGATGTTCCGCGTCATGCGCGCCCACGATGTCCGCTATTTCTTCTACGTCGGGGGCAACGACTCGTCCGACACCTGCCGCATCATCAACGAGGAGGCGAACTCGGCCGACTACGAACTGCGCTGCATCCATGTCCCGAAAACGATCGACAACGACCTCGTCGGCAATGACCACAGCCCCGGCTTCGGCTCCGCGGCCCGTTTTGTCGCCAGCGCCTTCTCGGGTATCAACCTCGACAACCGCGCCCTTCCCGGCGTCTACATCGGCGTTGTCATGGGCCGCCACGCCGGCTTCCTCACCGCCGCCTCCAGCCTCGCGAAGAAATACCCCGACGACGGCCCCCACCTCATCTATGTCCCCGAGCGCGCCTTCGACATCGACAAGTTCATCCTCGATGTGAAGAAAGTCTACGACCGCCTCGGCCGCTGCGTCATCGCCGTCAGCGAGGGCATCCATGACACCCAAGGCAACCTCATCATCGCCAACCTCGTCAAGAACGTGGAGAAGGACGACCACGGCAACGTCCAGCTCTCCGGCACCGGCGCCCTCGGCGACCTCCTCGCAACCCAGATCAAGGCCCGCACCGAGATCAAGCGCGTCCGCGCCGATACCCACGGCTACCTCCAGCGTTCTTTCCTCGGCTGCGTCTCCGATGTCGATCAGAACGAGGCCCGCGAGGTCGGCGAGAAGGGCGTCCACTTCGCCCTCTGGCACGATGTCGACGGCTCCGTCGCCATCCGCCGCACCGGCAATTATTCCGTCGATTACACCCTCCAGAACTTCGAGAACGTCGCCGCCCAGACCAAGACGATGCCGGACAGCTTCCTCGATGAGAGTGGCACCTTCGTCACCAACGACTTCCTCCTCTATGCCCGCCCGCTGATCGGGTCCGACTTCGAGCACCCCCACCGCATCCGCGCCCCGAAGGTCGCGAAGCTCATCACGCCCTGAGGAGGCACCAGCACGACGGCGGGGTTTGACCGTCCCGCGCGCTTTCGCGGAACCGATCCCCGCGCCCGCAAGGCCCGGCCACCGTTCGCCTGGAGAATCCCTCGCGCGCGCCCGTCAGGAGGGGGACGACGGCACCGCCATCGCCGCGCGGAAGGCGGAGGATATCCGTGCCACCGCCTCGCTGCCGAGGGCGAGCGAGGTGACGAGGCCGACAAAGCGGAAAGAGTCTCCTTCGATGAGCGGCAAAACCGAAAGAATTCCATGGCCCTCGATCGCGCGGCTTGCCATGGCGGAGGGAGCGCCCATGATCTTGCTGCCCGTCGCATGCCACGAGCGGCACAACGAGAGCGCGGTCGCGACCAGGGCGGGATCCCCCGCCGGGCCCAGAATCGGAAACCCGAGATCGTCCGCCCCGAAATACGCGAGCGGACGCACTGCGTCCGCGAGCCAGCCTTCGAACGCCCGCATCCGCACGACCAACGTCCCTCCGGCAGGCGGAACAAACACCGCAGGTACCGCTTCGCTCCGCAAGGGCGCAGGAGGCGCGGCCCCGTCACCAAGAAGCCCGCTCTTTTCAGCACGGGAGCGGATGTCGGCCAATTGCCGTTTCCAACGCCCGATCATTTCCTCCGGCGGATTCCCCTCTTCAAGTTCGCCCCCGGAAGCGGGAGGCGAGTCCCGTCCCGGATTGTCCAGAAGCCGCCGTCCAAGTTCCGACAATTCGTCGGTATCAATCCATGAGTCGCGTGATCCCATCGGAGGCATTCGGTGAATTCAGGTTCATTTTCGTCTCCAGTTCCGCCGCAAGCTGGTCAAAGACCAATGCCGGCGCCGGCGGACGGTGGGAAAGCAGCGCCACCGGAACCCCCGCGCCGCTCGCCTTCAGGAAGAGGCCGTCGCGTGGCACCGCGCAATCCAGCATCAATCCAGGGGGAAGCGCCGCCCGGAGCTGCCGCACAACCTCGCGGCTCTCAGCCTCGGCTTCCTGCACCATCGTCATGAGAATGCCCGCAACCTGGATCCGGAAGCCTTCCGATCGCAGCGCCGCGATCGCCTTCAACAGCAAAGGTATCGAACGCACGCAGAGCGGTTCGGCCTGCTGCGGAATCAGCACATAGTCGACCAACCTCAAAAGCGCTCCCGTGCTCCCCCCGAGGCCGGCCGCGGTGTCGAACACCACGACATCGAATCCCCGTCCCGCCGCCATCCCCAAAATCGACCCGATGGCCGAACCCGCGTCCGGCTCCTCCCCGCGGATCTCAAAGAAACTCTCGCTTCGGCCCGCCGTCATGATCTTCAGCTCAGGCATCCTCGTCTCCATCACCAGTGCCTCTGCCACGGCCCCGGAGTTCACCGCGTCGTAGAAGCCCGGGCTGAGCCTCGCCTTTTCCGAAAGCGAACTGCCCACCGAACCCTGTGGATCCGTATCCACGAGCAGGACATGCCATCCACGCCTCGCCAGCGAGTAGGCGAGATTTACCGCGACAGTCGTCTTCCCGACGCCGCCTTTTTGGCTGGAAATGGCAAGTGTGATCAATTTGCGAACCTTTCGAATCCCTTAACTAAGTCCCCAGCTCCCGCCTGCCAACAAAAATCAGCACCTTCCGACTGCAATGGGCCCTTTCAGATGGCAATTGATCCCTCCCGTTCTTTCGGTATTCTACTTTCCTTCGTCAACCCCTCGCGCCCTCCCCATGCTCTCCTCCCGAAACCTCGCCTCCGGCATCGCCCCCATGGTGCTTCTCTCCCTCCTTCCCTGCGGCGCGGCTGACTCCCCCAAGAAGAACCATCTCGCGACGTCTGATTCCCCGTTCCTTCTCCGCCACGCAACCGACCCGGTCGATTGGTACCCTTGGGGTCCCGAGGCGTTCGAGAAGGCGCGGAGCGAGAAAAAGCCACTCTTCGTGTCCGTTGGCTACGACTCCTGCCACTGGTGCTTCCGCATGCAGTCGGAAGCCTTCACCAATCCGGCCATGGCGGGCATCCTCAACCGGAATTTCATCAATGTTCTCGTCGACCGGATCCAGCGTCCCGATCTCAATGGACTTTACATGACCTATCTCAACGCCAACCGCGGCTCCGGAGGCTGGCCTCTCAATGTCTGGCTCACCCCCTCGGGAATTCCCTTTTCCGTCGGCACCTACTTTCCCTCATCCCCTTCGTCCGACCCCGAAGGCACCCCTACCTTCGCCAAGGTCGTCGAACACATCTCCTCCCAATGGTCGCGGTTTCCCGACTACATCGAGAGCCAGAGCAAGCGCGACTTCGACAAGATCGCCGAACAGATCAACACCTCCGACACGGCATCATCGGAACCCGGCAGCCTCCCAAGCGTCAACGAACTCGCCACCGCGGGCTACGAAGCCCTCTCCGCCACCTTTGATCCCGTCTCCGGCGGTTTCAGCA
>JAHEDC010000074.1 GCA_024641425.1 Verrucomicrobiales bacterium
GAACGCGGCGGCGACGCGGCCGATGTAAGCGGGGCTGGGATTCGAAGTGACGAGGCGCTGGATGAGTCGGATGGAAACAAACGGGCCAGTGTTGGGGTGATAGAAAAGGACGTCGATGGCGAAATCGACGTCCGCCATTGTCGCGCTGCCGGCATTGCCCGGCGAGGGCGTTCGCGAGGGAGTCGTCGCGCCGAGAAGGAGGGTCTTGGGGTTGCAATCATGCTCCGCATCCCAGCCTTTCATCGGCGTCGTGTAGTCGCGCGGCCAGAGACCGAAATTGATGTTCGTTCCGCCGAAGGCAAGCCCGGTGAAGACGCGCGCGAACTCGGTGATGTCATCGTTGTCGTAAGTCGGAATCGGCTCACCCTGCGGATCAAGCTGGCGGGTGCCGTCGGGATGGAGCATCCAGAGCCCGATACTGAACAACTGCATCACCTCGCGGGCGAAATTCTCGTCGGGGAAGATGTTGTTCACCGGGTCAGGCTTGCGATTCCCGAGATGGCTCAGATACATGCCCATACACGGATGCAACGCCACATCGTGGAGGAGATCGCGGTAGTTTCCGAAGCTGTGCGACAGCAGCCTGTCATAGTAGTTCGCCATCCCTTTCGGCTCGACCGCGAGATCCTCGGGTCGGTCGGAAATAACGAGGAGTTGGCTGAGCGCGAAGGCGACCCGCTGGCGCAGGGGATCGGGGAGCTGCGTGTCGGCCGTATCCGGCCGAAGTTTGGGGACGCCCATCGCGCGGTTCCACCACGCGTATTCCTTGAAGTCGCCGTACAGCGCGTTCGCGTTGCCGTTCACCTGACACCATTCCACGAAAGGCTGGAGCGTGCCGACGGGGCGCGCGAATTGGTCATCGATCCACGCGGCGAATCCCATCGCCTGCACTTCCTCGACGTTCTCGGGCACGATGTCTTCGTCCGCTTCGGAATCCTGGTCGGGGCCAAAGGCGGCCTGCAGGAGAAAGCGCGCGGCTTCCTCCGGACTGGGGCCGCCGCCGGAATCGGCGATCGTCGCGCTACCGGAATCAACCCCGCCGATCGTGTATCCGCTACCGGGCTGCACCGTGAGGGTGACGGTTTCGGGGCCCTCGGTATCGTCGCCGTCGGGGAATGGAGCGATTTCCACGAAGGCCTCCCGCTGGCCGGGGGCGAAGACAATGGCGGTGCCCGTATCCGCGAAATCGACACCCGGGGTCGCATCCCCGCTGAAGGCGATGTTCACGGTAAGGCGTTGCAGTCCGCCCGTGCGGCGAAGGACGAGGACCGCCGGTTCGGGCCAGGCTTCCGAAGTGTCGGGATCGTAAACGGCCACCGTGACGGTATTCGCTCCGGCGAGTCCCTGCGCAATGCGGGTCGCGTCAGGCGTGCCGAATCGTTCGGTGTTGGCCCTCGAGGGATCGAAACGCAGCCAATGCTCCTCGGCATCGGTGACGCCGTCGCCATCGCTGTCGGTGTCGGTGACGCTCAGTCGGAAAAAGGTCGCCGAAGCGTCATCGGAGAAGACGGTCTGCGCGGGCCCATTCGCCGCCGCCGTCCACGGTGAACCGAGTGCCCAGTCGGCGAGGTCGGACGAGGTTTCAAAGTAGTAGACCTTCCCCGCGATTTCCCGCCAGGAGATTTCCAGGCCGTCGGCGAGGCCTCCGGGGATCGCTTCCAACACCGAAACCGGATCAAAGGGATCGGTTCCGGCGAGATTCTCCTGAAAGTTGCTCGCTCCGTCGCCGTCCTCGTCGTCGCCGGGAAGGAGGGAGCCCGCCACATAAACCATTTCCCAGATATCCCCATAGCCATTCCCATTCCCGTCGATGGGAGCGGAGGGGCTCGCCGTCATCGCGAAGAGCGTCATGCCGGTGAAGGCGAGTAGGGTAAGGGTCTTCATCGGCAACCGGAATTATCAAAATATGAATTATTTATGGAATTTGTCACGATAAGATGCCGCATTGGCTCAAAATCGCCTTCATGCCCTTCTTCCAATCGCCAGGGAGGATCCGATCACGGGATCGAACTTTGCAGCGGATCCAACCGTTCTCTTTTCGGCTGGGCGCCTCGCTTGGGCGGTAGAGTGATAGGCTCTTGCGATTCCTCCAGCCTGACAAAGGGCGAGCCGGCGCCCGATTCGGCAGATGGACAACCGGAGCGGTCAGCCGTAGGAGGAACCTTCGATCACGATGGTCACCCGCCTTTCCCGGAGGCCGCCGGATCCGTCTTCCGTCCCCCTTCCGGTTCCTCGAGCAGTTCAATCATCGCCCGCCCCAGCGCATCGCCGACGAGGAAATAACTTTCGGCATTCCCGAACCAGTGGTGGCCGTGACCGACGTTTGGCGACATCTCGGCGGGCCGGGCAAAGTCCGCGGTGGGGACAAAGACGGCATTTGGAATCTCCGCAGTGCCCCGCTTCTGCGCTTCGCGGAAGGCGGCCATCCCGCTTCCCTCCCTCGCAGGCCCGCCGTTGCCCAACTCGCCGACGACGAACGGCAGGGCGGGCGCGTTGAATTCCGCGCGGAGATCCCGGGCAAGGTGGATCAGGTTCTCGGCGTATTCGGCGGTCGCTTCCGCGGAAACCATGTCGTTCCACCCTTGCATCCAGACAAATCCCGCAAGTTCGTAGGCGCCCATGCCCTTCAAGGCTTCGCGAACTTCCGCGATCATCTGCTGGTAGAATTCACCCGTTACGCCGCCCGAACTCGGAGGACGGAAATCGACGTGGAGGCTCTTGCCTCCCCAGGCCGTCTTGATGAGGAGCACCGGGCTGTCCAGATCGTCGCCGATCACATGCCCGAACTGCAATTCCGGTCCGATGTGCGTGCTCCCGCCGTAACCGGTGTAGCCAATCGTCAGCCCGCCCTTCCTCACCTTGCCTCCGGCCTTGAAACTGATTTCCACGTCGTCCCGCACGACCCACTTTCCCTCCGCGTCGCGCAGGTGTCTCATCCGCTCCTTGCTCGCCGAGTGCTCCATCGACCACACGAGATTCCCTTTCCCGCCATTGTAGTTTTTGGGATCGTCCATGGCGACCACGCCCTGACCTTCCATGTTCGACTGTCCGGCCAGAATGAAGACTTTCACCGGCATCACTCTCGCCTCCAGCCAGGGCGCGACTTTCTCCACCCAGGCCGCCGCATGCGCTCGCAAGCCGGGACCGCTGAAGTGCACGCCCTTCCCGTCGCTGTCGCGCATTGCGCCCGCAAGCGCATCCGTGTCCGGACCAGCGTGCGCGACGCCATTCCGCCACAAGGCCTTTTGCGCCGCTCGAATTTCCGGGGATCCCGCATCATCCGGCGTGTGGTAACTTGCAAGCGCCACGAACCATGGAACCTCCCACCCGAGTTCCTTTCGCGAATCCCGGATCAGTTGTTCCAGAAACTTCGCGTAAAGTTCGCCCGAGAGGGTCCGGGACGCGTCTTTCTGATTCGCGTCCGACTCGCCCTGATGCCAGAGAACAGCCCGAAAACCTTGCGGCCCCAGCGGCTTCAGCCTTTCCACGAACTTCGAGAACAGGACTCCCTTGCTCTCCCATTCGCCACCGGGCAATTCCGTCACATTTCCCGTCAACGTCGGAGGATTGGGAAAGCGGGCGCCTTTCGGGAGCCACTCCCGGACACTCGTCGCACCCACTCCCGTCGCCACGATCCCGACGGGCACGCGGAATTGCTCCGCGATGGCGTCGCCAAAGGGTGGCAGGAAGCTCCCACCTCCACCGCTCGCTCCGGGCTGCGGATCGTTTGCCAGGTGCCACGCTTTTCCATCGAAGCTCGACACGCGGCCCGTCCGGGTAACCTGCTTCTCCGCACCGTGGTTCGCCGCGTTCGATTGCCCCGCGACCACAAAGACCTCGCCCACACCGACATGGGGAATGGCGCCTTCCGCGACGATCTCATCCCCGTTCTTCGCGCGCACTTCCAACCGGTACCACCCCCCGGCCGACGCCGGAAGATCGGCTTCGAACGTCGATTGTCCCGGCTTCGGAAGGAAGACCGTTGTCCACTCTCCTCCCTCCACGCGGGCTTCCATCAGCGTCGTGTTCTCCGGAACGGTTCCGGAAATCCGGATCTGGCCCGTCCCTCGATCCGCTCGTTGGAAGACCTCGTAATCGAGAGGCCGCACCAGGCGCATCCCGAGAGGTTCCCCAAGCACGGGGCGAACGACAGCGAGGAGAAGAAGAAGGCAGAGAGGTTTCATGGGGTTCAGAGAGCCAAGGATATCATTCCTCCACCGAAAAGAGGCGTTCGATTCGTGTCCGGTTTCCCTCGCGATCCCTGATCGACACCGTAAGCATGCCGGCCTTGAGCCTTTGAATCGGTTCCTTCAGCCGGAGCTCCCGAACACCTTGACCCACCTCGGCGAACTTTCCCGCGAGATTCTCTCCCGGCGCCACCGCATCGATCACGAAATCAGCGGTCACTGTGAAGGATTCCGGATCAAGACCGGTGTAGTAATCGTGCGCACCGATAAGGATGCGGTCGAACGCCATGTTCCTGCCGGCTTTCGGATATGTCATCGTCAGCACCGGACGGTTGTCGTCGACCATCCAACCCTCGCCGCGAGCCTCGGGATCCATGGCGTCGTAATCGAGATCAATCGGACAACCGAGATCGATCCAGCGGATCAGCGTGCGTCGGTCCTCGTCGGTGAGAGGCTTCACCTTGCCCTCCTCGACCGCTTCCCGCGGAGGCATCGGCTTGCCGTTGTAGTCAAGGTCGGAACGGTCGCGGTTCCGCTGCGTGTTCGGGATCGGCTCCCCGGCGAGTTCCAGCGATTCGGGATCACCGGGAACCCTCGCGCTCGGGAACGCATCGTTCGACCAGCCGTCCGTCCGATGTCCCAGTATCTTCCACACCAACAGGCTCCGCCGACTCTGGAACTTTCGAATGTAGCGGCTCGCATTTGTCTGCCGCCACTGGCCGTTATGGATCACCGGCTTGTGTCCGAATCGGGCCCCCTCGTCCATGGCCAAGCGATAGTAGGTTCCCGGGAACTTCCCGGTATTCGGCACGCTGACCTCCTCGTCATCGGCATCGAGCACCAGGTTCCCCGCCGGCTCGTCCTTCGCTTTCGTATGGCACGCGGTACAACTGCGTTCGAGAATCGGGCGGATGTCCCGGTGGTATTCCACATTCTCGACTCCCGATTGCTTTTCCCTGAGTTCTTTCTCCGCGAGAAGCGGCGTCGCGTTCACGAGATCCCACACCTTGTAATCGGGACGTGCGGCCGCTGTATGGGAGAAGTCGGTCGGCTTCTGGCTGTGCGCGTGGCAACCGCCGCAGTTATTCCGCACCTCCCCCGGGCGAAGCTGGTGCCAGGTCTGCGCCATCGTCAGGTTCATGCCATCCCGGTCGATCAATTGGAAGGTGAAGGCAGTGTCGGCTGGAATCCTCGCCATGAAGCTCGTGTCCGGATTCCCGTCCGGATCGAGCGGTTCTCTGCCATCCTTGTCCGGTTTCCGTAGTGGAATCTCACCGAGGATACGCAGCCGTTCCATCGCGTGGCTGAAGAACAGGCGACCTTCGCGCGGATAGTTGCCACGATGGCGGTTCGTCGTCGGCTCCATGGCGAGGATGCGGACGGCATGGATCTCCTCGTTGCCATAGCGCCCCGCCTCCGACCCCTGATTGAACCAATTTAGCGAGGCCCCGTTCTCCGACGTATTGAAGGGATCGAGCCCCTCGTAGCCATTCGGATCGCGCGCGCCCGCGAACCACGCGGTAACCTCGCCCGGAGCTACTTTTCCCTCGGGATAACTCTCCCGCTTGTAGAAACTCGACACGCCGACCAATCCGAACGGCGTGCCTTCCGGCAAGTCCTTGTGGAGCGATCCATCATTCGCCAACGGCGCGAGCATCGCCGGTTCGTCGATCCCGTATATCCGCTTGTAAGGCACCACCGCACGCGGCCACTGCTCGTTATAACTCGGATCATTCCTGATCAGTCGCATCTGCGCAGGCTCGTCGACGGGAGCGCCCTGCTTGATAAGGTAGATTCCCCCATCAATCGCCGGAAGCTTCAACCCGTTCTGGTGATTCACCGGACCCGGCGACCAGACCGTGAGCAGATGGTTGTCGGGCGCGCCCGACGGATGAGTGAATTTCCCCACGCGGGCCGAAGCGCCCTCGTTCAAAATCGACGGATCCGCCTCGCCGTCGCTGATCGGAGAAAACCGGGTCAGGGACACCGCGCCGACCGGGGTGAAGGGCAAGCGCTGGAGCTTCGGCTTCCCGTTGTAATGCCGACCGAATTTCAGCGGCGTATTGCGCGGATCCTCCAACCACGCCGAACCGAAAGCCGGCATCGCCCCCGGCGGAGAAGCCGGAATCCTGTGATACGCGCCGAAACCGGAGTTGTTCTGGTTGTAGTATTGCTCCGCGATGATTGAACCATCGCCCAATTGGGTCTGGAAATGAAAGGCGTCCGGCGCGCCACCGGTATGAAAGGCACTGTAAAGGGGCCCCCAATCGGTGCCGTCCGGCCGAATTGCCCAAAGCCCCCAAAGCAACGTGCTCCGCAGCCCTTGGGACTCGAGTGTGCTGAACATGATCCGCCCGTCCTTGAGCACCACCGGATGCAGCGCCATCCCGATATTCAAATGCCCTATTTTCTCCACGTTCCGGCCGTCATCGTCCATGACGAACAGTTGCTGGCTCGGCGAGGGATGTTTCGGCGGGAGGAATCCGTCGCGGCTGCTGGTGAAGACAATGCGCCCACCCGGCAGTGGGCACGGACCCATATTGAGCACGCCATACTCGATCCGCGTCCTCCCTTTCTCGTCGGAACGGAAATCGCTCGACCATTCCGCTGCCCCCGTGTTCGGGGTATAACGCTGATCGGTCAATCGCACGATCCGGCGTGACGCCAACGCGATCTTGTAGATATCCGCACCGCCGGAAGGAAATTTCCCGTGCTGGCTCGTTCTCTCCAGACCGCGGACATGCGAATAAAAGACCCACTCTCCGTCAATCGAGACCATCGGATCGGTCACCGCTCCGTCCCCCCCTCCTTCCACCAGCAATTCCTCGCTTCCGTCGGGATGCAGCAGCATGAGGTCCGCTCCCGGATCCATGAGGGATGGATGCGCGATCTCCGACCACAGAGACCCGGCTCCGTCGCCCAAGCGTGGCGCGCGCACATAGACGATGTCATAATCGTAGCGCACCGAGGCATCCGCGCTTGCGAGCGGGATTCTCAAGTCGAGGTCGCCCGGATAAAGTTCCTCCTGTCCGTGCGAGGACGGTCCGACGGAGGCAATCAGGGGAAAGGCCATGGCCCACAGCAACGTTTTCATGGAAAGGAGCATATCCGTGATCCTCAGGGTTGCCCATCGCAGAATCACGCACACCTTGACATCGTGTACCCCCGAATCCGAGTTGCGGGTGTTGCCTTCCTTCGATCTCCTTTCCTTCATGCACCACGAATCTCCGCCATCGTCGTGCCTTCCCGGAAGAATCCCGCTGATGCTGGTCGTCGCGTGTTTGCTGGGGGCCGCATCGCATCGACTGGAAGCCGGCGGGGTCACGGTGATCACGCACGGCTTCAACGGCAACGTGACGGATTGGATCATCCCGATGGCGGACCGCCTCCCCCTCCATCCGGGGTTCGAGGGGGGCGACTTCAGTTGCTATCAATTCTCGGTCCAATCGGGCGGGCAGGTCTCCGTGTCCTGGCTGGGGGGAACACCTCCGCTCGAATCCCCATCCGCCGAGTTCCTCATAAAACTCGATTGGGCTTCCCTCTCGGGCCTCTTTGGCGGCGCATCGAGCACTACCATTGCCAACGCGGCCTCGGGTGCCCTGCTCTCAACCACCCTGATTCCGGAGTTGGGCGGACGAGCGCTGGCGGAATTACCCATTCATCTCATCGGACACAGCCGCGGCGGCTCGGTCGTCACCGAAATGGCTCGCGTGCTTGGCGAGCAGGGCGTCTGGGTCGACCAGGTGACCACGCTCGACCCCCGTCCCGTGGGCACCCTCGGAGATGCCGCCGTCGCAACCTACGAGAACGTGCTCTACGCCGACAATTTCTGGCAGAACATGGGCGACGGACTCTTCGTGCCGAACGGGCAGGCTCTGGCCGGTGCCTACAACCGGAAACTTCTCGCCCTCAATGGCGGCTACTCCTCAAGCCACAGCGATGTGCATCTCTGGTATCACGGGACGATAGACCTGACGACTCCGGCGACCGATACCGGTGCCACCATCAGCGCCGCTGAACGCGGAAGCTGGTGGACCCCTGCCGAGGAAGGCGGTGCCGCCGCCGGTTTCCGCCACAGCCGCATCGGCGGAGGCGACCGCCTGAGTGATGGGGAGCCGGCGGGCGGAGGAACTGGGCGCATCCGCGACGGATTCAACACCCACTGGGATCTCGGCGGCGGCGTGGCGGACAATCGCACCCCCCTGTCCGTAAACTCGGGTCTGTGGCCGAATCCGATCCGCTGCCGTATCATGGAATCCGCTCCGTCCCCCGCCGGACAGCCTTCTTTCGATCTTGAACTTTACTATCAATCCGGTGTCGACCCTACCGGACAGGTGACCTTCGACGTGCTGCTCGATCCGGATCGCAATCCATGGAACGGCAACGAGATCGCGATTTCCCGCCCACCACTCCCCCGAACCGGGCCCTCCGAAGTGATCCCCGCCACCCTGTCCATAGCGGTCGATTCCGTGCCAACGCCTCCCGGCCTCTACGGGGTGTGCGTGCGACTCGGCGATGGCACAAGGCGTCGTTCGCTTTATGCGGCCACCCCGCTCGAGATTCTCCCCGACCAAACACCCCCGTCGATCGATCCGGAATCGTTTCGGATAACGGGAGGTCTGGTTCACTTCACGGTCCTCGGTTTTCCCGAACAAAGCGTCGCCATCATGGCCACCAGCGACTTCGTAACCTGGGCAAGGATCGCAACACGAACCCTTGAGGGAGAGCGGTGGGATTTCATCGATCCCGACTCCTCGTCGCTTCCCCGCCGATTCTACACGACCCTGCCCATCGACGAGTAAAGCGGGCGATCGGTGCCAGCCGCCGCCGGAATTAGTGCTTTTCAACCACGACACCCGCGCCTAGCTTTTTGATCGGTCGGTGATTTCGGGAATAGTGACTCCGGGAGCCGCCTCACCTTTTCCGAGAACAAAACAAAACGTAAACACCTGAGAATGATGAAACGATCGAACACGCTACTCGCCGGAATCCTTTTCGGCGCAATCGCCCTCTCCGCCAACGCCGAAGACAAGGTGCAGACCGCGGGAGCCGAGGTCGGCAAATGGACCATGGACTATGAGGCCGCCACCAAACTCGCCGGGGAAAAGAAACTCCCCCTGATGCTCAACTTTACCGGCTCCGACTGGTGCGGCTGGTGCAAGCTCATGGACAAGAACGTCTTCGCCCAGGAGGAGTGGAAGAAGTTCGCTGCCGAGAACGTCGTCCTCGTAACCCTCGATTTCCCGAGGGACAAGACGATCGTGCCCGAGAAATTCGTGGCGCAGAATGAGAAGCTTAAAGGACAATTCGGCGTGCGCGGATTCCCGACCTATGTTGTCCTCGACTCCGACGCCAAGACGAAGTTGGGCCAGCTTGGAGCCGGGAAGGAAAAGACGCCCGCGAGCTTCATCGGCGAGTTCAAGGGGGTCACAAGAATGAGCCCCGCGAACATCGAGGCCTATGTGAAGGCCAACCCGGACAAGGCAGACGCCTTTAAGGCGGCAATCGAGGAGGACAAGGCCGCCAACAAGGCCCTCGCCGATTGGATCGCGACCAGTCCCAAACAGAACGAGGAGAATAACAAGCAATTCGCTGAATTCCAGGCCCGCATCAAGGAGGCCGCGGAGAAACTCGCAGGCTTCTAGGCTCCGCCGGATCCTTCCATCGCATCCCCAATGAGGCGGCTCCCCGGAGCCGTCTCTTTTTGTCTTGCGCCGAAGCCCGGGCGAGATTCCAGCCTCGGACCAGCGACCACGGCAACCGCGCAGCGGGGTTTTCTCATCGGCATCCGGACGACCCTTGTTTAAGATCGGATTTCGACGGAATTCTTCCGCACCTTTCTCCTCACGAAGCCCATTCGCGCCAAGGCCTCCGCAATGTCCATTCACAAGCCGTATTTTGCGGAGAACCCCGAAGCCCATTTCGGAAACGGTGCCTTCCATCCCTCGGATCGCGCAGATTTGAAACACCCCGACGCGGAAAGGTTCGATTTGCTTCCCGGCAAATGGGCGCGAAAGAATGAGTTCCTCACTTGTTCATTATGAAAACACCCGCTATCTCCCTCCTCCTCGCCGTTCTCGCTTGTGCCGCAACACTTGCCCGCGCCGCGGAACGGCCGAATGTTGTCCTCCTCTATGGCGACGACGTCGGATACGCCGATCTCGGCGTCTACGGCTCGAAACTCATTCCCACCCCGAACCTGGACAAACTCGCCGCCGCGAGCCTGCGCTTCACGGACGGCCACTGCTCGGCGGCCACCTGCACGCCCTCCCGTTTCTCGATGCTCACCGGCATCCACGGCTTCCGCCACAACGTCCGCGTCCTTGCTCCCGACGCACCGATGACGATCACGCCGGAGATGTTCACCCTCCCGCAGTTGTTCAAGAAGGCAGGCTACGCGACGGCCGTGATCGGCAAGTGGCACCTCGGCCTCGGCGCACCCGGATCGAAGGTCGACTGGAACGCGGAAGTCAAACCCGGACCGCTGGAGATCGGCTTCGACTACTCGTTTCTCCTCCCCTCGACCAACGACCGCGTCCCCTGTGTCTATCTCGAGAACCACACGGTAGTGAATCTCGACCCGAAGGACCCGCTCTTCGTCGGCAGCAAACCGGACGGGGTGGCCTGCACGGAATATCCCGACGGCCAGGAGAGCCCCTCCGCGATGACGTATTACAAAAGCACCCACGGCCACAATAACTCGGTCATCAATGGCATCGGCCGCATCGGCACGCAATTCGGCGGCCGATCCGCGCTGTGGAACGATGAGACGATGGCCGATGAATTCGTCACGCAGGCGAAGAAATACCTCGCCGCGCGCCCAAAGGACGAACCGTTCTTCCTCTATTTCTCCTCCCAGGACATCCACGTGCCGCGGGCACCGAACCCGCGCTTCAAGGGCAAGAGCCAGCTTGATTACCGCGGCGATGCCATGGTGCAGCTCGACTGGGCCGCGGGCGAGATCCTCGGGGCGCTCGATGCGCAGGGGCTCCGTGAGAACACGATCGTCCTCTTCTCCAGCGACAACGGCCCCGTCTATGACGACGGCTACGAGGACGGGACGACCGTCCACACCTCGACCAAGGAAGTCGATCGCGGCCACGACGCTTCCGGTCCGTATCGGGGCGGCAAGTACCAGATCTACGAGGGCGGAACGCGCGTGCCCTTCATGGTGAGTTGGCCGGGCCACGTGAAACCGGGCACCTCCGACGCCCTCGTGAACCAGATCGACTTCCTCGCCTCGTTCGCCGAGTTACTCGAAATCCCGCTTGCCGAAAACGAGGGCATCGATAGCCGGAGCACCCTCGGTGCCTTGATGGGAAAAAGCGACAAGGGCCAGACCGTGATGATCGAGGAAGCCGGCGGTCTCGGCTTGCGCCGGGGAAACTGGAAGTTCGTCCAGGGGAACAAGAAGAAAGGTGGCGGCGAACTTTATGATCTCACCACGGACATCGGCGAGCGGAAGAACATCATCGCCGAGCATCCGAAGATCGCCGCCGAGATGCGCGCGACCCTGGAGGAATTCGCCAAGACCCCGGGCGGCATCCGGAAACTCGGGAAGTAACCAGGGTCTGACCGGCCCACTCATCCGCGCATCCGTTCCCATTTGGTCGTGAACCTGAAGCTCATCACTCGCGGCGGAAGCTTGGCCGCCTTCGCCCTCCTCGCCGCCTGCGGCAAAAAGAATTCCGGCGCGGACGCGGAGAAGTCGGAGACCGCGAGCTCCGCCCCTAAGGCTCCGGCCTATTCCCCCTACCACGATGTTCCCGGGGCGACCTACGTGGGGGCGGAGAGCTGCCGCGCCTGCCACGCCGACGCCTACACCGATTGGACCAAGAGCGACCATCACAAGGCGATGCTTCCCGCGACGGCGGAGAACGTCGCCGGCGATTTCGACGATGTGACCTTCGAACATCGCGGCCACACCTGGCGTTTCTTCAGAAAGGGCGAGGAATACTGGGTCAACGCCGAGGACGCGCAGGGCGCGCGTCAGGATTTCAGAATCGAATACACCTTCGGCTTCGAGCCCTTGCAGCAATACCTCATCCCCTTCCCCGGCGGACGTTACCAGGCCCTTCAGGTTTGCTGGGATACCCGTCCCGCCACCGACGGTGGCCAGCGTTGGTTTCACCTCTACCCGGACGAGGAGATTCCGCCCGACGACCTCCTCCATTGGACGGGCATCCATTTCAACTGGAACTACATGTGCGCCGACTGCCACTCCACCGATCTCAAGAAGAACTACGATCCTCAAACGAAGGACTACCACACGACCTGGTCGGAGATGAATGTCAGTTGCGAGGCCTGCCACGGCCCGGCCTCGAAGCACCTCGAATGGGCCGCCGCTCCCACGGAACTTCCGGGCAAGGGACTGCTCGCCTCCCTCAAGGAACCGACCGAGGGAGCCTGGGCCGTGAATCCCGAAACCCTCCAACCGTACCGCACCACGCCCCTTGCTTCGAACGTCCAGATCGATACCTGCGCACGCTGCCATTCGCATCGCGAACTCCTCGAACCGACCTTCACTCCCGGGAAGCCGTTTCTCGAAACCCATGAGCCTTCGATTCTCGAGGATCGCCTCTACCATCACGACGGGCAGGTCGACGAGGAAGTCTACGTTTACGGCTCCTTCGTGCAGAGCAAGATGTTCCACGCCGGCGTCCGCTGCACCGACTGCCATCACCCGCACACGATGAAGCCCCTCGCCGAGGGAAACGCCCTCTGCATCCGCTGCCACGTCCCGCAGAAATACGACACGCCGGAGCATCATTTCCACAAGGTCGAGAACAAGGGCGCAAGCTGCGTCGAATGCCACATGCCCCACAAGACCTACATGGTCGTCGATGACCGGAGGGATCACAGCATCCGCATTCCGCGCCCGGATCTTTCGCAAAAGCTGGGCACCCCGAATGCCTGCAATCAATGCCATCAGGACAAGGACGTCGCCTGGGCGACGGAAGCTTTCCACCATTGGTGGGGCAAGGAGACGCGCCCGCCCCACTACGGCGAGATCCTCGCCGCGGCGCGCAGCGGCGAGGTGGGCTCGATAGAGAAGCTCGTCCAACTGGCCGATGATCCCGATCGTCCCGGAATCGTCCGCGCCACCGCCGTGGCCGAACTGGCGAATCATCCGCTCGATTTCCTGACCCTCAACAAGGCGAGCATCCGTCTCCGCGATGCCGATCCCCTCGTCCGCACCGAAGCCGTTTCCCTCATGGAAACGCTTGCGCCCGGCGAACGATTGGCCGCGCTCGCGCCCCGCCTGAGCGATCCGGTCAAGGCCGTTCGCATCGAAGCGGCCCGCGTTCTCGCCCCGGCGTTCTCCCTCATGAATCCCGGGCAACGCGCCGCCTTCGATCGCGCCGCCGACGAATTCAAGACGAAGCAACTCGCCATCCTCGATCGCGCGGGCGGGCATCTCCGCCTGGCCCTTTTCGCCAATGATCTCGGACTTCCCGCGGAAGCCGAGGCGGCCTACCGCACGGCGATCGAGATCGAACCGGCTTCCCTCCCCGCGCGAATCAACCTCGCGGAGTTACTCTCCGGACAGGAACGCGTGACGGAGGCGGAGGCCACTTACAGGGAAGCCGTCGCCTCCCAGACGCTCGACGAGAATATCGGAGCCGCCCGCGATGCCTTGGCCCGCTTCCTCATCCGGCAGAAACGTTACGACGAGGGCCTCGTCGAATTGAAGGAAGCGGCCCGCCTGCTTCCCCGCAATGCCCGCACCCAGTATTTTCTCGGCATCGCCCTGAACTCGCTGGGGCAGGCAGCCGAAGGTCTCGCCTACCTGAAGACCGCGCATGAGATCGAACCGAACAATCCCGAATACCTCGTCGGCCTCGCCACCGTGGCGCGCGACACCGGTCGGTTCGACGAAGCCCTCGCCGCGGCGCAGGCTCTCGCGCGACTTACCCCTCAGGACCCCCAGGTGGTGCAGCTTCTGGAGCAGATCCAGATGCTCAAAGCGGGAAAGTAACTCCGCGACAAAGCCCGTTTCCCGGCTATTCTCCCCGAAAATGAAGACCCCGGCACGTCCGGAAAACGACACCATCCTTCTCATCGGTCGCCGCAAGGGCGCGCGCGCCGCCGCCAGGCGTTGCGGATGGAAACCCCTTGTCTTCGACGTTCCGGCACGGATCGAGCAGACTCCCGGTGCCTATGGTGGCGCCATCGCCGCCACCGTATCCCGGGCCCGCGAGCTTTGCGGAAAGACGCCACCGCTCTCCGTGTCGGCGGTCGCGACCGGTTCGGTCGTGGCCGCGGCGGCCATCCGTGATTACTACGGCCTTCCTGGAATCTCCCCGGAAGTCGCCCTTCGCTGCCATGACAAACTTGTCATGAAGAAGGCGATCACCGCCGCCGGCATCCCCTGCGCGCGCTGGCTCGAGACCCGCGAGGACACCACGGCGGCGTCTTTGATCGACCGACTCGCCTTGCCGCTTGTTTTGAAATTGCCCATCGGTTCCGGAGGACGCGGCTTCGTTTGTTGCCAGACGGCGGCTGAACTGACACCCGAGTTACGCCCGGGGCTTCTCGCCGAATCCTATATCAAGGGCACCGAGATGAGCATCGAAACCTTCCGCTCTCGCGGACGCACGGTCTTCCGCAACCACACCCGCTATCTCGAACCGCGCTGGGCCAGCATCGTCCCGGCGTCGCTCAGCGTCTCCGAGCACGCCGCCATTCACTCCCTCGCGGAGCGCGTCCACGACGCCCTTGGCATCGAGAACGGAATCACCCACATGGAAATCTTCCTCACTGACGACGGCCCTCTCTTCGGTGAGATCGCGGCCCGACCGCCCGGGGGCTATCTCATGGAACTCATGCACCGCGCCTATGGCTTCGATCCCTGGGAAGCTGTCCTGCGCCTCGCCGCGGGCGAGTCCTTCGAATTCCCCGATGCCGCGCGCCGCGCCGTCGGCGCATGGATGCTCTATCCCCTCCCGGACCTGTGAAGGGTTTGCATGGTCTCGATGAAACCCGCGCGCTTCCGGGAGTCATCGATGTCCTTTGCAGGGTAAAGCCCGGCCAAGTCTTCGGCCCCCGCCTCGGGAGCGGCGACGCCAAGGGCCGCATTCTCGTCGAAGGTCCCGATCACCAAACCTGCGCCACGCAACTCACCGCCGCCGCGTGCCTCCCCACGGTTTCCCTCGAATTCTCGTCGGGGTCGCTTCCACTTTGCGGAGACGTCCTTTCCTCATCCTGACGATTCTCGACCTCAAGTCTTCAGCGCCCCGATCTCCCCGACACTGTCGGCGAAACGCTCGATCCCGAGACCCATCGCGTTGGCCTGGGTGAGCCACAGATTCGCCAGCGGGGTGCCCTCGGCCATGTTGAGGTGCTGGCCGCTCTTGAAGCGGCCGCCGCCCGAACCCGCGACAATGATCGGAAGGTCGTTGTATTGATGGGTCGAACCGTCGCCCAGGCCGGAACCATAAGTGAACAGCGTGTTATCGAGGAGCGTCGTCCCGTCCGACTCCACGATGGCCTCCATCTTGTCCAACAGATAGACAAACTGCTCCATGTGGAAGCGATCGACCTTGAGGAGATCGTCGATCATCCGCGTCTGGTCGTGCGACATGCCATGGTGGCTCCGAGGCGTGTCGAAAAGGCCCTCGAACAAATAGGGCGTGTCCCAGCGTTCGGGACCGACCATGAAGGTGCAGACATTGGTCAGTCCCGCCTGAAGGGCCACCACCATGAGATCGCCCATCAGGCGGATGAACTCGCCGCGCGGCAGATAGGCCTCGGAAGGTTCATCGAACCTCACCAGAGCGAGTTCGGATTTCATTTTCTCAAGGCGCTCCATCTGCGACTCGATCGCGCGGATCGAGTCGAAATACTCGGAGAACTTCTGCCCATCGCTGTAACCGAGTTCCTTCCGCATCGCGCGCGCGTCCTCCAGCACTAGGTCCGTTACCTCGTGAAAGCGGGCGTTCTCCTGCGTCGAAAAAAGACGTCGGTACATCTTCCGCGGATCCCTTATCGACGGCGCGAGGTGACCGGTGCCATACCAGGAAATGTTGTCGAAATAGATCGACTCCTTGTTGTCCTTGTGCGTATTGCAGCTGAACTCGAGGGTCCGAAAAGGCGTGTCCGTGCCAATCCTATCGGCGACAAGATGGTCGAGCGTGCGGTTGAGCGGCCAGGCGGAACCCTTGACGGCGTAAGGCTCGGCGCTGCTCAGATAACAACAGGCGCACTGGGCATGCACGTCGGTGCCCTGCTGGAAGGTCCGATCCATCCCGGTGATGAGATTCACCTTCGCCTTGAAGCGCCCGAGCGGCTCCATCGTCGGCGTCAGTTGTTCCAGCGGCCGCACCTTGAAGTGAGGATCCTGTTTGCCGAGCGAGGCCATGACATTCCCCAGATTTCCCTTCGGGATAATGTCGTTGGCTTCCCCGGGAAAGAAGCCGCGCCGCACCACCCCGATCGGCACGTAGAAGTGGGCCATGCGCCGGGCGACACCCGTCGCCAGTGGGGCCGCCCCGAGGCTCTCTAGCCAGGGAAGGGCCAGTGCCGCGCCGCCGAGGCCGCGTAGGAAAGTGCGTCGTGTGGATCTCATCGAAGTCGGAAGCATACGGCCCGCGCTCATTCGGCGCGAGCCGATTCTGGATTCGTCTTGGTCAGGAACGGCTCGCTCAGGATGACCTGCCGGAGGAGCG
>JAHEDC010000513.1 GCA_024641425.1 Verrucomicrobiales bacterium
CCAGTCGCCGAGCATGAGGACGCCGACGAGGACGATGGAGACGCCGAGGAAAAGCGCGAGGCGGCGGCTGAACTCGACGGTGACGAGCGAGCGGCCGAGGGCGTGCAACTTCTGCTCCAGCAGGGCGCTGGGCTTGAGGTCGAGTTTCGCGGGCTTGGCGCTGGAAGGGGAGTCGGCCATTACTTCAGTTCGGAGAATTTACGAAGCACCCATTCGCCGGTGAGAAGGAGCATGAGGAGAATGAAGGACAGTGGCGAGGCCCAGAGTTCGATCTCGCGCTGGGTCGTGACCTTCGCCGTGCGGTTCGTGATCGCGGCGGGCAAGATGGCGAGATCATCCTCGCGGAAAAACCGGCCGCCGGTGATCTCGGCGAGTTCGCGGAGGGCGGCCTCGTTCATCGCGGGATCGGCCATTTCCTGGTCGGGCTCGCGAACGGAAAGGTCGAGCGGCGTGCCGGGATCGTTGTCGACGGTGAGGCGGTAGCGCCCCGCGCCGGGCGCGGAGAATTCGGCGCGGAAGAAACCGGCCTGGTCGGGGACCCCGCGGAGGAGGACCTCGCGGCGGACGCCATTCTCGTCCTCGAGGGTGGCGCGCACGGCTTCCTCGCGGACGGGATCGTAACTGTCGGTCTGGAGTTTCGCGAAGACGGTGATGCGGTCGCCGGTGGTGTAGCTCTGGCGGTCGGCGTTCAGGCGGGTGCGGCGCGATCCGGCGAGGAGGCGGCTGCCGGCCATGCGCTGGACGACCTGGCTCCAGAAAACGGTGTGGTAGAGGTCGCCGACGTTCTTCCGCCAGCGCCAGGTGTTCTCGGTGCCGATGAAGAGGACTTCGCCCGCGCCGTAGCGCTGGAGGGCGACGATCGGTTTTTTCCCGTCGCGCGAGGCGCGGGAATCGACGAGCAGGACTTCGGCGGCGGGCTTGGCGCGGACGACGGGGGCGGTCCAATAAATGGGCGGCATTTGCTTCCAGCGCGCGACGCTGGCCTCGGCGCTGTCCTCGAGTTGGAGCATCGGGTTGGCGAGGCCGGCACTGGTGAGTTCGAGGGTGATTGGGGTGCTGGCGGCATTCGCGAGGCCACCGATGGAGGCGGGCTCGATCTCGACGGGGAAAAGGTTTTCGAGGGCCGAATGCCGGTAGGCCTGGGGCGTGTAGGCCTTGCCCGCGATGACGATGAGCGCGCCACCGGCCTCGGAAACGAAGGCGGCGAGATTCTCGATCTGTGCGGGCTGGAGACTTCGAGGATCGACATCGCCGAAGAGGATGAGGTCGTAGCCGAAGAGATCCTCGCGGCGTTGCGGGAATTGCTCGATGAAGGGCGATCCCGGCGCGCGGGTGACCTCGCGGTCCGCTTCGAAAACGAGGCAATCGACGTCGACGCGTTTCTCGCGCAGGAGGAGGGCCTGGATGTATTTGAATTCCCAGCGCGGGGTCTGCTCGATCATGAGGACGCGGAGCTGCGAATCGAGGACGCGAAGCTGGCGGCTCCAGGAGTTGTTATCGGCGACGACTTCGGGCGCGCTGGTCTCGACGGTGGCCTCCAGTTTGAAGTCGCCGGCCACTTTCGGCAAAAAGGCGAGCGGCACCTCGACGATGCCGTCTTCCTCGAACGTCACTTCCTTGTCCGCCGCCTGGACTCCGCCGAGGGTAAGGATGACGCGCGCGGACTTTCCGGCCATGCCGCGGGCGCGGACACGGACGGTGACGGGCACGGCATCTTCGGCGAGCGAAGCTTCCGGAACCTCGACCCCGTCGATGGCGAGGTCGCTGGCCACGGTGACGCCGGGGCCGTAGATGTAAAGGGGAACCCCGGCCTCGCGGAGGGCCTGGGCAGCGTCGCGGGCGTTTTCGCCGGTGGTGGTCACGCCATCGGTGGCGAGGACGATCCCGGCGAGCGCTTCGCCGCGGCGGCGATTCAGGAGTCCGCGCAGGGTGTTGCCGAGGGCGGTTTCGGGGCCGGTCGGTTCAAGGGTCGTGAGGCCTTCCTCGCCGGTCGGGATTTCGGCGAAGTCCTTGTCGAAGCGGTAGAAGGAAACGTCGAGATCCTTTTCGAGCGGAGGGAGAAGGTTGAGGTCGGAATTGGCGAAAGCGGCGCGGACGAGATCGGTGCGGGACGGGCGCGGGTTCGTGGAATCCGTGCCGAGGACAGTGGTGGCGCGGCGGAGATCGTCCTCGGATTCGCGGATGTCGGCGATGCCCATGCTCGCGCTGGTATCGACGAGGATCGGGAGCGCGCGCTTCTTTTCCGCCTCCATGTCAACCGAGAGGACGGGGCGCAGGAGAAGGAGGAGGAGGAGGCCGAAGAAGAGCACGCGCAGGAGCGCCATGCCGAAGATTTTCGAGCCCTTCACATCGCTCGGGGTGCGCCGGTAGAAGGCGATGGTGAGGAGGATGAGGAAGGCGAAAAGGATGCCGAGGACGAGCGGCGGCAGCGTCGGATGGAAGGCTATGGACGAGCCGGAGATCGTGCCGCCTTCGCCGGTATCGGAACCGAAAAGTTTGAGGAGAAGCTGGTTCATTTGGAGCGGCTGAACCATTGGGCGAGGACGAGCTCGAGCGTGCCCGCGGCGAGGGCGGCGACGAGGAGGAGGATCCACAGCTCGGCGCCGGAGCGCTGACTGCGGAGGGCACTGGCGAAGCCGGAATCGGCGGGCCAATTGACGAGGGTGGCGGACTGGCCGACGCGCTCGCGCTGTTCGGCGGAGAGGGTTTCGAGGCGTGACTCCGAGGCGTCGGGCTGGACGGCGAACTGGAAGACGGCGGGCGGCTCGGAGATGTTCACTTCGTAGGCCCCCGCGCCGCCGGTATCGGTGAAGGTGATGAAGGGAACGTCGTCGGGGCCTTCGGTGATCGTGTGGAGTGACCCCTTGGCCTGGCCGGCGGCAAGCGGATAGATCATGGCCTCGGCTCCGGTGAAACGCGGATCTAGCCGGTGGGAGAAGGCCTGGCCGGCGGGGAAGTTCAGCCCCTCGTCACGGCGACCGACCACCGAACCGACGACGCGGTGCATCAGGGGAAGGAAGGCGGGATGCACCGGGAGATTCGTCCACGCCGTGTCGGCGGTGCTGGCGAAAAGATAGACGCGCCCGAGACCGAAATCGCGCTCGGCGACGGCGGGCGCGCCATTGGAGAAACGGAGGACGACGCGCGCGCCGGGATCGTTTTCGGCGGGGGTGAGGGTGAAGGCGCGGAAGATGCGGGCGGTGGCGAGGGTGCCTGAGCCGGGATCGCTCCAGAGGGCGACCATCGGGTGATCGTAGCCGCTGGCCTGGAGGGTGAGGAAGTCGCCGTTCGATCCTTCGCTGCCGGTGGTTTCCCCGAAGGCAGCGGGGAGGAAACGGGGTTCGGCGTCGAACATCTCGCGGTTATAGAACGAGGGGTTGATGTTGGCTCCGGGGAAGACGATGACGCCGCCGCCGGACTGGGCGAAGGCCTTGAGCGTGTCCACAGTTTCGGAGGGCAGCTCCGAGACGTTGGCGAGAGCGACGCAGGTGAAGTCGCCGAATTGCACGGTGCCGAGGTCGGCGACGGCGACGGTTTCGGCCTGAATGAAATAGTCGGGCGCAGCATCGGGCGCGACGGGCATGAGGGCATTGCGGACGAAGAAGGTTTCCGAATCGAGCGGGTTGCGGCCGGGGTCGCCGTCGACGAGGAGGACGCGGATTTGTCCGGTGGCGCGGAGGACGAGGGTGCGGGCATCGTCGGAGGGCATGTCGTCGGCGGGCAGGGCGGCGGTGACGCGGTGGTAGCCCTCGCTAGCGAGCTTGGTGAAAAGCGTCGCGTTCTTCGTCTCGCCGGCGGGCAGGGTATCGATGACGAAGGGCTCGCCGCTTTCGGTGCCATCGACGGAGAGCGTGACGGGGACATTCTCGACGGCGGTCGTGCCATAGTTCGTGACCTCGATCTCGAAGCGGATCGGTTGATCGACGGGGGAAAGCGCGGAAACCTGGCGCAGCGCGCTGAGGCCGAGATTGCCGGTCGTTTCGGTGCCGACAAAGACGACACTGAGGCGCGCGGTGTCCTTCTTGCCCTCGTCCATCTGGGTGAGGATGGGTTCGAACTGCCGCCAGCCCTCGGCCTGGCCGTCGGTGACGAGGACGAGTTCCTTGTCGGCGGAGCTTTCGCGCCCGAGAATTTCCATTCCCTTGCGCAGGGCGGGGAGGAGATCGGTTGGACGATCGGCGGGCACGGCTTCCTCCACGGTGCGACGGGCGAGTTTCAGGTCGAGGGTTGGTTCGAGGATACCGCCGTCGGCGGCGTCGGCGCTGAGGAGGACGGCGACGGCGGAGCCGTTGGGTAGGGAATCGAGGGTCTCAAGTGCGGCCTCGCGGGCGAGGTCGAACTTCGATTTTCCATTCCCGGCGTCGGCGCTCATGCTGCCCGAGCGGTCGAGGACGATGACGGTCGAGACCTTGGAGCCAAGGAAGCCGGATTTCAGC
>JAHEDC010000075.1 GCA_024641425.1 Verrucomicrobiales bacterium
AAGGAAGGCCTTCGCAGGCGTCGTGCCCCCGGCCGTGATCGTCTGGCCGCTTCCGAGGGTGTAGCCGTCCGAGCGGCTGAAGCGCAGGATGCCGGTCTTCGTATCCCCGTTGACGGTGACAGGGCCGCTGCCCAGTGTGCCCGTCGCACCGCCATCCCCGATACGGAGAAGCGAGGTGTTTACGCCGGTGCCGCTGTTATTGACGATGGTGTCGCCATAGGAGTTCGCTCCCGTGAGGACCAAGGTGTAGTTGTTATTGAAGTTCGTGCCTCCAGTGAGCAGGGTCCCGCCGGTGATGCTTCCGGCGACGGTTCCGGTGCCATTGTGGGCATTGATGGCGGCACTGCCAACGATGTCAACGTTCCCGGAAACCGTGGATCCTTCGATACGGAGGGCTCCGATCCCGGTTCCGTTGGTCTCCAGGTAGCCGATGCCGGAAATAGTGGCATTGCTCGTGATATTACTTGCCGCCGTGAGGAAAAGTTGGGCTCCGTCCTCCACCACGACGCGGGACGTATTGGCGAGAGTGGTCTGCGTCAGAGCCACCGTGCGGTAGCTGCCGCTGGCCGGCTTGGCTAGAATAAGGTTCCCGGTAAAGGCGGGCGCGATGGTCGAAATCGTCACCTGCAGCGAGGCCGTGCTTCCCACCGCCATGTGGGGATTGACCGCGATGTTCCCGGATCCCGCCAGCGGGGTGTTGAAGGTGTAGGCCGCATCGTCGCGTCCGACGAGGAAGGAGCCGCTCCCGGTCGTGCTCAAGGTTCCGGCCCCCGTCGTTGCCTGATTCGTTCCAAGACGGGACGCGGGGTCCGGAACGGCCACCGTGGCACCACCGGCACCGAGATTGAAGACACGATTCACATTCTGGCTGGTTCCCGTGAATTCGAGGGTGCCACCGTCGATGCTGAGGGTCGCGTTGATACCCAGCGGACCGGGAAAGCCGCTATCGTTCACCTCCGCGACGCTGACGCTCCCTTCTTTGATCTGCACGCTGCTTGCGTAGGTGTGGGCGTCGCCCGCAATGGTCAACTTGCCCGACCCGGTCTTGGTGATGGCCCCGTCCTCAAGCACTCCCGTTCCGGCGAAAATGTAGTCATTCGCTCCAGTGACGACGATGTTTCCCGGGCTAAGATTGCCCACGAGATCGATAGCCGGACTGTTCGAGCCGCTGCCATCGAAGATGACCGCATCAAGGCTCCGGAAGACGTCCGCGCCGCCGGCATTATCCCAGAGCGGGGTCATGTTCAGGTCCCACACATTGGTCCCGCCATTGCCGACCCAGGTCAGGTTCGCCGCCGCGCCCGTGACGACGAGGGAGACCACGCCGTTGACGGAGGTATCGAGGGCGAACATCTGGCGGGTGCCTGCGGGAAGTCCGGCGAGCTGGAGGTTGCCGAGCCCGCTTCCGGTGCCACTGTAAGTCATGAGTGTATAGCTCCCGGCGGCAAGTCCTCCGCCGATCGGCGTCACACTGACGGTAGTCGTTCCGTTCACGGTGAGGTTCGCACAGGCGATGAGGTCGTTCACTCCGCCGCCCGCAGTCGTCGCATTGTTCAAATCCTGGTAGATCGTGCACCCCGTTCCCAAGGTGAGATCACCGGCGATCGTCGCGGTGCTGACGGGATTCAGACCGCCGTTGCGTCCCGAAGCGCCGATCTCGAAGGTGGTGTTGTCCTCCAGGATCACCGAACCGACGATGTCGTTCGCCGGAGTCGCGCCGGTGCGTCCCACGGTGAGTGTTTTGCCGGCACCGATCGTGTGCCCCGCCGCGGGGGCGAAGCTGAAGACGGCCCCGGAGGCGATGGTGACCGCGTTCTTGCCGCTGAGGGACCCGGAAGCCGCGACGGCGAGCGTGCCTCCCGTGATCGTGATCGGGCCCGTGAAGGTATTCGCTCCCCCCAGGGTGACCGTGGTGCCCCCGGTTCTCGTGATGCCACCGACTCCACTCAGGATGCCATTGAGGGTCAGCGAGCCCCCGGCTGTCTGGGAGATGATCGTGGTGGGCGCGGTGAGCGCGATATTGGACGCGATCGTCGCGCCCAAGGTGGTGTGCGGGTGGTTGATCGCTCCTCCGTTGGCGGAGATGTTCCGCGTGACGGCGGCGGTATTGTTCCAGAAGTTCAGGTTTCCCCCCGTGTTAACGTTGATCGTGCCGCCCCCCCCGATGATGGTTCCCACCTCAATACCGAAAATCCCCTGATTGATATTGATGTCTCCACCGCCAATGACGTTCACGTTAACAAGACTGATCTGGTTCGCCCCGACCTTGGTCAGGGCGAATCCGGACTGGAACAGACGCCCGGTCGTGGCCGTCCCCGTCCGGATGTCCCAGCGATTCGCACCGCCGAAAGTGGCATTGCCCGTCAGTTCGACTTGCTGGAGCGTACTTTGCTGTGCCGCTCCCGAGTTGATGATCGCCCCTGCCCCGCCGGCACCGCTGCCCTGCACCTTCACGTATTCCGTGCCGAGATTCTTGTTATTCGTGTTCAGTGTTCCCCCGTCATAAATCTCGGTGAAGTTTACCACGCTCGGCAACCCGACTGTCTCCGTTTTCAACAGGTCCACGGCCCCGACGTTCCCCACATGATCCAGCCGGAACCGGATGTCGCTTCCGATCGTCAGCGAGCCCATGTAGGTGCTCGCGACGTTGCCGTAGGCGAAATCGACGATGACGCCCGGGACATCGCCGCTGACCAGCTCCATGCCGTTCGTTCCGGAGATCGGCTGATCGATCCGGGCGATGAGGGCGTTGGCGGCGCGGGGATAGAGGGTGATCCGCGGCTTGGAGGCGCCATTGTCGAGGGTGAAGACGTTCGTCGAAGCGATGGCGCCAAGGATGTAGGCGTTCGACCCGAGCGCGCCGTCGCGGAAGAGAAGATTCCCGATCACGCGCGGAGTGGTGTCGATCGTCACCGTTCGGTCGGCGTTGATATCGAAGTTGAAGTTCGCCGTTCCACCGGCACCATTGGGGACGATGCCACCAAGCCAGCTTCCGGTGGCACTCCAGTTACCATTGGCATTCACGTTCCAGGTGCCGCTCGTCTGGGCTATCGCGGATCCGGCGAGGATCAGGGAGAGTGCCGCAAGAACAATGGCAGACGTGGACTTACGAGATTTACTTACTGCGGAAGAAGAATTCATGGGGGTATGGAAAACAATGGAGAGATAAGACGCATCTATTCTCGAATCCTCTTCGCCGTCAATGGAATTCGACGGCGCCTTAGAAAGATTTCACAACTCCATTTTCGTAACTTAAAGTAGCGCCACAAACCTATCTCAGGGATTCGGTTTCCTAAGTAGTTTTTCAAATATCCGAATCATTTTATTTCCCGAATTAACTCAAAGCATAATAGCGCCCGATCCCCACGAGGCTTCCCTTCTATTTGGCAAGTGGCGGGACTCGCCCCCCAAGCCTCTGGACCTGCTTGCGAACGCTGACGAAACCTCGACGTCCTCGCTTATGTCGAAAACAACAGCCCGCTCCAACCAACGGGCGAGGACTTTCCGAGATACCTTTCTTTCGACTTACCCTGGGAAAACTCCAAACGCTTCCGTAACTTCCTACTTCGTGCGGTGTCACCCTAACCGACGTCACCGACCACTTCATCGGGTAAGCTGCGATCCTGAGTTCCCCTTTTCCGGAATCGCTGGCGCGCCTTATCGACCACGGATCGCACGGCGCAACCTTCCAGGTGGTCATTGACCATGCCCATGGCCTGCATGAAGGCGTAACAGGTAGTGGGGCCGACAAAAGACCAGCCGCGTTTTTTCAGGTCCTTGCTGAGCGCGATGGATTCGGACGTCTTCGGCAGGGCGCGGAGGCTGGCCAGATCGAAGGATTTCGGGCGAGAGGCCGGGGCGGGCTCGAATTTCCAGAAATAGCGGGAGAGCGAGCCGAATTCCGAAACGAGTTCGCGGGCTCGGGACGCGTTGTTGATCGTCGAGAGGATCTTCCCCCGGTGGCGGACGATGCCGGCGTCCTGAAGGAGGCGCTCGACGTCCTTTTCGCCAAAGCGGGCGACCTTGTTGAAATCGAAATGCCGGAAGGCCTTCCGGAAGTTCTCGCGCTTGCGGAGGATGGTAAGCCAGCTCAGGCCGGACTGGAAGCCTTCGAGGCAGATCTTCTCGAAGAGCCGGAAGTCGTCATCGACCGGCTGGCCCCACTCGTCGTCGTGGTAGGCGACGTAGTCCGGATGCCCGCCCTGCCACCAGCACCGGACTTTGCCATCGTGGCCGCGGACGAGGCCATCGGGGAGCGGAGCGACGGAATCGGAGGTGCTTTTCTTGGCCATGATGCGCCACTTTGGCTGGAGAACGGCGGGGGCGCAAGGGGGATGCGCGGGGCGGCTCGTGTGCTATGCTTCCGTCCCATGCGAAGCTCCCGCATCTGTCTTTCCGCTCTTCTCGCCTCCGCGCTGTTGTGTTCCGCGCGCTCCGAGGTCGACTTCGCCGACCTCGACGCTCCGGCCCATGCTTACTGGACGCGCCCGCTCGAGGATCCCTTCACGAAGCTGAAGGCGGATCTGGAATCGGGAAAGATCCCGCTGACCGGGCGCGACGAGATGGGCTTCGTGGTGAGCCTGCTCGCGGCCCTCGACATTCCGGTCTCGTCGCAAACGCTCGTTTTCTCCAACACGAGCCTACAGCTGCGGCTCATCTCGCCCCGCAATCCCCGCGCGATCTATTTCAACGAGAACCTCTATCTCGGCTGGGTGCCGGGAGGACAGATTGAGATCGCCTCGCTCGATCCCGCACTCGGGGGCATTTACTATATATCGGACATCCCGCGCGGGGAGCAACGCCCGCTCTTCGACCGGGCGAACCGCTGTATGAACTGTCACGCGGAGAAGGCGACGCGCGAGGTACCGGGGCTCGTCATCAAGTCGGTGCTTCCCGGCACGCGCGGGGGCAGCATCGATTCCTTCCGCCGCGATGAAACCGGCCACGCCATTCCCCTGGAGGAACGCTTCGGTGGCTGGCACCTCACCGGAAAACACGGCCTCCGGAAACACTGGGGCAACGCCATCGGCGACTACGCGAACGGCACCGAGAAGACGATTCCGGTCGAGCCCGGAAAGTACTTCAATCTCGACCGCTACCCGGTCCCGACCAGCGACATCCTCGCCCATCTCCTACACGAGCATCAGGTCGGCTTTGTCAATCGAGTCGTCGAGGGCACCTACAAGGCGCGGGCCTGGATGGCGGAAGACGGCGGCATTCTGAGCGCCGAGCATGCCAGGGCGCTCGGCGAGCAGGCGGAACTGATCACACGCTACCTTCTCTTCGCCGACGAGGCTTCGCTCCCCCCAGGCGGGGTCACCCCCGATTTGACCTTCGCCGCCGCCTTCCTGGGAAACCGCCGGACGGACGATGCCGGGCTTTCCCTCAAGGATCTCGACTTGCGGACCCGCATGTTCCGGTATCGCTGCAGTTACATGGTTTACAGCACGGTTTTTACCGGCATCCCCGAAGCGTTGAAAACCCGCGTCCTTGAGCGGATGAAGCGCGCGCTGGGAACTGACGGTTACCCGCATCTGCCCGCCGATGAAAAGAAGGCGATCCGCTCGATCCTCGCGGCGACGCTTCCCGCACCGACAGGTGGTTGGTAAAGGCACTTGTGTCGGGCACGGCGTGAGCCCATGGTGGGGTATGCAAGGCCCTGTCCGTTCCACCATCGCCATCGGCGTTGCGATCCTTTCCTTTGCCTCCAGCATCCCGGGATCCGCCGCCGTTTCCGACCTCTGGATTACCGAAGTCGTGCCCGATACCGGACAAGTGGAGGTCACGAATACCGGGGCTGTTCCGGTCACAATCACCCCCAATTTCCGCTGGTGCCACCGATTCAGCTATGCCGCCGTCGTGGCTTCGGACACGTCCTTCGCACCCGGCGAGTCGAGGGTCTTTACCGTCGCCGGACTCGACGCGAACCTGTCCGAGATCTGGCTCTATCAGGCCCCTGCTTACGGCGGAGCGGTCGGCGAGGCCAGCATCGTGGGAGGCGTGAAATACGGCGGTTCCACCATCGTCGGTCGGGAGGGCGTGGCCACGAATGCCGGCGTCTGGGATGGCACCGCCTCCTTTGTGCCGCTCCCTCCGACCGTGCCTCCCTTCGCGCAATCGCTGCAGGTGAAAGGGCCGAATCCCTTCGCCGCCGCCCATTGGGCCCTCGCCACTCCGAATCTGGGCTCGTATTCACCACCGAAGCCGCCCTTCGCCATCACCGGGATCTCGCTGGTTGAATCCGGGATGGCGAACATCGTCTGGCGGGGTGGCGAGGCTCCCTACCAGGTGCAATCCAGTATCACCGGAACGACGGGAAGCTGGCAGAACCTCGGCGCCCGCACCGATGCAAAAAGTATTACCCTCGCGGTTTCGGGCACGACCCGCTTCTTCCGCGTCCTCACCGGTCTTCCGGACCTGACCGCGATCTACGACGTCACTTTCACCTCTACCTGGACTCCGGAAACGCATCCGGACTTCCCCTCGGGAGCCCATTTCACCGGCCTCATTGGCGGGACGCACGGGAGTGACGTGGCTTTCTGGGAACCCGACTCCCTCGCGAGTCCGGGCATCCGGAATATGGCCGAAACCGGGAGCAAGTCGCCCCTCAACGCGGAGGTCAACGCCGCCATCACGGCAGGCACGGCGGAGAACCTGCTTTCCGGCGGTGGTCTCAGCGCGACCCCCGGATCCGTCACCCTGCGCTTTTCGGCCAGCCTCGATTTTCCCCTCGTATCGCTTGTCTCGATGATCGCCCCGAGCCCAGACTGGTTCGTTGGTGTCCACGGTCTAAGCCTGCTCGTCGACGGCCAGTGGGCCGCGGATCTGACGGTGGAGTTGCCTCCCTACGACGCCGGCACCGACAGCGGAGGCACTTTCACCTCCGGCAATGTCGAAACCTTTCCCCCCGCGCCGATTTCCCGGATTACGGGCCCGCCCCTTGGCGCGGAAGGCGAGGTCGCTCCCTTCGGGACGTTCCGGTTCGTACGGGTGCCGTGAAGCATGTCGTGCCGAAAGTGGTCGTCTCCCCTCCGATCCCAAGCCTCAACGAAAGGCGCCGAAATGCCGGTCTTCCGCCTCGCCGGGCAGATCGAGAAGCTGGATAGTGGTGGCGGGGCCCAGCTCGACAGGTGCGTCCCATGCATCCAATTGCCACACGATTTCCTTGTCAGGAGTGATCTCGTAGGCCTGTTCGGGAACCTTGTCGGGATCAAGTGATTGGCTCCACGAATTGACCCAGTTATTGACGAGGGTGTTGCCGTTCGGCAGGCGGGTCGAAATCTGGAATCCCCTGATATCGCACCCGGAAAGATCCTCGGGACGGCATTCCCACACCGTCTTGCCCGAGACGTCGACCTCCCTGATCAATTTCATGGCGGTGATCAGCGTGTTGCCATCTGGCAGGCGGGTCGCGGACCAGGGGCCGGGAAACGGCGTCGTCCAGATTTCCTTCCCCTCGTCGTCGTATTCGGCGACCTTCCCGTGGTCCATATGCGCCACGAGCAGGGAGCCGGCAGGTGTGAGTTCGGCATGACGGAACTGGCCGTGGACACCGTTCGGGTTCCCGACTTTCAGGGGAAACTCGCGCTCGTTCTTCCCGGTGACAACATTGACCACGACGCACTTCGGTTCGTGCCCGTTCTGAATGTAAACCACGCGCTCGGTGCCGATGGGACGCGCGGTGTGGGTTTCGCAGCCCTCCGGCGTGTCGTAGTGCCAGAGCACCTTCTTCTCCGCATCCATCAGGGTGATGCCGTACTGATGGGCGTAGAGAACGTTCCCGTTCGAGAGCAGGACGGCGTCGCTGATCTCGCCCCGGCTTCCCGGGTTGTGATGGGACCAGACGATTTCGCCTTTCCTGACGATGTAGAGGTCCTGGGTCTTCGCCTCGCCGGCATAGAAGAAATCGTGTCTCGCCAGCGAGACCGAGGGTTCGGCGGAAGCAACGGTACTTGAGAGCGCGGCGAGGAGGAGGAGGGATTTCATGGGTTTCAGGGACTTACCAACGGGTATGCGGGTGGGCCCGAATCTTCACGAGGCAAGACCCCCGGTCAAGGTGCTGACATCGCTCACCCCCCCAACAAAGCCGCCACCCGGTAGAACTCGGTCGCGCCCCAGGCCTGGGCGCCGCAGCCACGTTCGGTGTGGGGAGCGTCGGCGTCGAGGATCTCCGGAAGATGGCCGAGGCAACCTTTGTTGAAGGGGATAGCGGCACCCGCCATGAGGGCGCGGGCGGCGGGGAGTACCTCGTCGCCGTAAACGCGAACGAGGGCCTCGGGATACGAAGGAAACGGCCACGTCCAGGCCGTTCCGTTGTGGTAGGCCGGCTTCCGGCGCGTGTCCTCGTCGCCGGCGTAGTAACCCCAGTAGGGAGCGTGCGGGTTGTTGAGGAGAACCCCGTCGCGGTAGACGGCGAGCGGCACGGTCACCGGTCGGTCGGCGAGACTGCGGATGGCCCCGGGAATGAGGAGTTCCTCGCAGGCGTCGAGGATGCCCGCACCGACCATCGGATCGTCGACCGCGCCGAGGGTGATGGCGAAGAGCTGGTTCGGGCGCAGATGGTCGTCGGCCTGGGCCTCGGAAGCCGGTTGGCCCGGTGCGGCGTGGAGGCAGTCGGAGAGGAAGCTTTGGCCGGGCGGGAGGAAGCGGGCATGGATCGACTCCCGCACCTTCGCGCCGAGCGCCGCCCAGCCGCCGTTCGGATCGACCCGATGAAGGAGATTCAGGGCCGCGAACCAGAGGGCCTGGATCTCGATCGGGTAGCCTTGGCGGGGCGTGCCGGCGGGATGGTTCGTGTCCATCCAGGTGTAATGCGAGGGGCTGAAAATCAAGGCGCTCTCCGGGTCCATGCGGATACCGTTCGGAGTGCCGTCGCGGTAATTCCGCCCAAGCGAGAGGATGACCTGCAGGATGCTCCGTCCGGCCACCGTGGAATCGAGGAAGGAGTCACTTTTTTCGGCGCGGAGGAGATCGTCGAGGGCGACGAAGAACCAGAGCGGAGCGTCGGAAGTATCGCGGTTCGAGTCGTCGCCGCCGCGGATCATATTCGGCAGGGTGCCATTCTGCTCGAAGCGGGCGAACTGGGTGAGGATGTCACGGGCTTCCGACCGCATTCCGGCGGCGATAATGCCGCGGAGGCAAATCAAGGTGTCGCGGCCCCAGTCGAGGAACCACGGATAGCCGGCGATCACGGTAAGTGAATCGTCTCTTTTTACGATATAGTCGCGAATGGCGAGGCGCGAGGCCTCGGCAATGGAAAGATCGCCGAGTTCCGGCGCGTCCGGATGATCCTCGCCAGGAGCCATCGGCGCGAGGGGAAGCACGCCGGCCGAAAGGGTGGCATGGGCGCCGCCGGCGAGAGGAAAGGCGAAATAACCGGGGCTGAACAGATCGCTCGACGCGCCGAGCCCTCGCTGGGCGTCGACCGGATGACCGACATTGTAGAACCATTCGTCCTCGCGGAAAAATCCGCCAACGTCGGTGTGCATCGAGAAGCCGGGGGCGCCGGGATGGAACGAAAAGCCCTCGGACTCGACCGCTATTTGGCCCGGCCAGTTCCGCTCGGGTCCCGCAAAGGCCTTCGTCTTCTCGTGAAAACTGCGGTCATCGAGATCGGGACGCACCACGAGGCGCACAGGGAGGTCATCGGCGAGGTGGCCGTTGGACTCGGCGCCCACGTCGGCGCGTGCGAAGATCAGCCGCAGCGTGTTCGTGTTCGGGATGAGGCGAAGCCGGATGAGAAACGGGATTCCACGCCCGCCGCCGACGGGGATATCGAATTTCCACCAGACCGAGCCATCCTCCGAGAGCCCGAAACCGGTCTGGCAGTCGGCATTGATCTCCCGCGAATAGTCGCGGTAGACGACCCAGGCCCGGCAGCGCGCGAGAAGCATTCGACGGTCACAGGGGAAGTCCGGATGAAGGTTCGCCGCAAGGAGCGCATCATACTGCGTGCGGATTTCGCTCCAGCCACCCCGCGCGTGTGCCATCGCACCGCGTCCATTGGTGCAGAGCGCGTAATTCTGACGATCGCCGTTTGTCGCGGCCAAAGCAGCCGAGAGATCGGGTGCCGCATAGACCGCGCCGCTGGCGTGACGTGGCCCGTCGTTCTCGAAAACGGTCATGGCGAGCCGATAATGCCCCGGCGTCCGGCAAGGCGGGACAAGAGCGAAATGCCCGCCGCTTTCGTCGGCGAGCGGCAGACTGCGCACCCGGGCGACCACGCGGCCCGTCGCATCCGCAAGCGCCGCGATGAAAGGAATCCCGGCGCTGGCGAGGAGGGCCCAATCGGCGGGAACGGTGACGACGCGGCGGCAATCAGTCTCCCATCGCCACTGCAGCACCGGCGGGCGCAGCGTCCCGGCCAAGGCGGCGCAGAAAGCGTTCGGATCGCGGGCGAGATCCTCCGGCGAGGCCTCGCTTTCCCCGTCGAACCAGGACCGCACGTCCATCGCCGCCGCCTTCAGGCGCTGGGCGAGGGCGCGGCCGGGTTCGCGAAGGAGAACGCCCGAGGCAAGGCTGGCGTGCAGGTCCGCCGCGCGTCCGGCATCAAGCGAAAGCACCCGTACTTGGCCCGGTGCGAGCGGACAGGCGAGAAAACGGCCGTCGTTCTCGCTTCCGATCTTCACCGGCGGCTGAGGGCCCTCGGTGGTGGCGTCCTCAAGCAGAAGATCCCGCGCCTCGCCACCGAGAACCTCGAAATCACCCCGTTCCCAAACCCCGGTCGTTTCCTTGTCCGTTGTCAGGTTCACGAGAACAAGCAGCGGGTCCTTTCCATCCGCTCCGTGCCGCACGAACCCGAGGACCTCGATGCCGGGCTGTCCACTCCACGCGTTGATGACCCCAACCGAGGCCCCGTCGTGAAAGGCGGGATGGCACGCGAGCAGGGTATTCAGCCGCTGGATCGCCGCGACCTGGTTCCGTTCCGCGCCCCAGGCCAGCGGCTCCGCGCCATGGACACGAATCTTGACCGTGGCGAACCACTCGACACCCGCCGTGATTCCGTAGGCGCCATTCACGGATGCGAGCGCGGCCAAGGCGGTTCGCATTTCCGCGTAGCCGGGCGAACGCTCCGCCATCCGGTTGTTGTCGTGGGTTTCCGCGAAATGGACCTCGATCCCGCGGCGCAGCGAACCGCCCGTCCATTCCGGAAGGAGGTGCATCAGGGAGTCGCGCGACTCGGTCTGGAAAAGCTCGGAGTAGGCCCAATCGAGATTCGCCTCATCAAGCAGAAGATTGACCGTCTTGAGGGGGCCGCCGAGGCCTTCGAGGAAGAAAACCGTGTCCGGGTACTGGGCGCGCACCTTGGCCACGACGTATTGCCAGACGGGCGGGGGCACCATGTAGCCGGCGTCGCAGCGGAAGCCATCGACTCCCTGCTCGCACCAGAAAAGAAAAACCTCGGCGATGTATTTCCACAGGTCGCGCTGCGCGTAGTCGAGCTTCGAGAGATCGGCCCAGGTCACGCCCCAGGCGCCTGGCGACTCGAAGGTGGCATCGGCGTTTCGAGCGAACCATTCCGGGTGGTGGTTCTGCAGCCACGAGGCCCAACCGGTGTGGTTGATCGGAATGTCGATGAAGAGCTGTGCCGAGCGTGCGTGCACCGCGTCCGCCAGCTCGCGGAATTGGTCGAGCGGAGTCGTCGTCTGGTCGAACTCCGCCAGGGCCGGATCGACGTCCATGAAATCGAGCGCCGCGAAGGGACTGCCAAAACGGCCCATTCGGGCGTAGGTCGTCGGCGTCGGAAAGACCGGCAGCAACTGGATGATGCGGAATCCAAGCGTGCCCGTGATGAAATCCAGCTCACGGATGACATCGCGGAATTTCCCCGAAGGCGGGATCACCGCGTATCCGGCCGCATCGAGCTTCCTGACGCCGGACAGTTCGCCCGGATCCTCGGTGCCTTCCTTTCCCTTCCCGAATTGCCGGACGAAGGCCGAATAGATCGCGCTCGAGCAGACATAATCCGCTGGCTCCACCTTGACCGTCACGTCCGCCCCTTCCGCCCAAAGCAGGGGGGCTTCCGGCCTCTCAGGCTCGAAGAACGCCTTTGCCTGAAAGCGCCCGACCTCCGCCAGCGGCACGGTCAGCTCAAAGTGACCGGGGGCGGTTTCCGGCATCGGCAGGTCGCGCCAGTCCGCCTTCATCACCGGCTTGTCCTTCTCCACCCTGTCGATGATCTCCCGCCGCCGGATCTCGGCCCGTCCAAGGTTCGTCCGCAGGAAGGCCTGCCCTGATTCGGGGGAGGCAAGGTTCAGCGAGAACGCAAGGCTGTCGCCCCGGGATCGCACAAGCATCGTGCCGGGAGCAGGAGTCTGATGGGGTCTATTCACAATAGAGAGGGCACTGGCCGCATGGCACCCAGCAATTGCCGGACCACAATGCGTCGGTCAAGTCAATTCCCGACAGGAAGGGTTTTTCGATTCCTGGAATCCGCTGCTTTCGCCGATAGCAGCGAACCGGCCCGACCATGGGAAGTAAGTCGAGCAGCGAAGGGAACGCGCCATCACCGCCTCCTGAGCCTTGCCTCGATGGGCCTCTTGCTTTCGTCGATCCCTCGAACAGTCACTTCAACCGGAACTTCGTGAAGCACCAAGGGCTTGGCTGATGGGACCTCGAAGGGGGCATCGTTGCCGCCCGGAAAGTCCCCCTTCGGGAGGAAGTGGAGATCGGCGACGACGATGGGGACGGGGTCACCCGACAGGCTCCAGGCAGGCAGGTAGAAGGACTGATCCTTGATCCAGCCACCACGGGAGAACGGGCGCAAAGTCTCGCGGGCAACCTCCATGGACATGCCGGCCTCAAGCATATTCAGTCTTGCGACGGCTTCCTCGGTGCAGGGTTGCCTCAGAGCCGGAGGGATGTCCTCGTATCGGAAGACAGCCGAGTCCCCCGGCGGAGGCGGGACCCCTTCAGCCTGTTCGAAGCATGCGCACGAAATCGGGGCAAAGACGAAAAGCAGGCTGGCCGTTCCTGCGGTGTAAGACTGGATTTGATTCATTTCCCCAAGGTTTCCAACAATGCGACCAAGGAGAGGACGCGGCCCCGTTGGCGGAAAACGGGAAGCTCCTTTCCGCCTCCGGGGTTCCGGGAAGAAACC
This sequence comes from Verrucomicrobiales bacterium, assembly GCA_024641425.1. GTDB lineage: Bacteria > Verrucomicrobiota > Verrucomicrobiia > Verrucomicrobiales > DEV007 > JAHEDC01. The sequence continues at coordinate 13,100 of JAHEDC010000075.1, forward strand.
CGAGGGTCAACCTCCAAGAGGCGCCTCTTACGGACTTGGGAGGACGAACGCTCCCGAAGTGTTGAGGTTGGTACTAATCCGGAGGGCGACCTCGGAAAAGTCGTTGAGAACCATTCCATGCCCTCCGGATCCGCCGACAACATTCGTCGTGCCCTCGATCGAAAGAACGGTGATGCTGGGGTTCTGGCCTCCGAAGCTGAGCGTGTCGCCCTCGCGAACACGGAGAACCGGGATCCCGTCGGTTCCATCATCGAGCCAGAGACCGTAGTTATTGGACAGGGTGGCGTCGCCGATACCCGGGTTCAGGGTTGCGGTGAGCGCGACCGCGCCGTTGGCGTTGCAGGCCACGTCGATGATACCGCCATAGACAGCCCCCAGAGTGCCGGCCGCCGCATCGCCTTCCCGCACCAGCGGGTGAAGGGTCGCGTCAGACGCGCGCCATTTCCAGATTGTTCCGTCATTGGTGGAATCGACACCCGTTCCCTTCAAGTAAGCGCGGAAGAACACGTCGCCATTGTCGGAGATGAAGATTTCACGGAAATCGGAGAAGACGCCCGCCGGAGCACCGAGGCAGGGCGCGGGGTCGCCCTCGCGGGCCACCAGCTCGATCATCCCCCCACTGTTCGTGAAGAGTCCCGTATTGTTTGCTGAGGTTACCGGCGGCCCGCCGCCCGTGACAAGCCCGGCCTCGAAGGCAACCCTGCCATTGTTGTTGATCGACTCCGCGGCAAAGGTCTGGTAGATGGCAGCGTCCGGACCCGGAGCAGTCTCGCCCTCGCGGACAACCACCGAGAGGTTCGAGGGAGTTCCGGAGAAGACGGCCACATTGTTCGCGAGCGTCACCACAATGTTGTCAACGGCGAGGAAAGAGGAAAAGGCGATTGCGCCCGAAGCGTTGGCGACAACCCGGGGGTTCAGTTGGCCGAAGCTGGCCCCCGCGATAGCCGTCCCGACGGGATCCCCCTCACGGGCAACCTGGCTGATGGCACCGGCGAACGTTTTCGCCCAGATGCCGGTATCGTTGGCGACCGTCGTGGGGGCGCTGAGCAAGAGGTTTGCCGGAATGTAGGTGGTCCCCTGGTCGTTGAATGCCGGCTCGTGGAGCTGCGAGTAGAGCGCGGTGGTTCCCGGAGGCGTGTCACCCTCGCGGATTACCTTGGCCAAGGCTCCTCCGGCGTTGGTGAGATCCATTGTATCGGTGGTCGAAGTGGCCCCTGAAAGGCTCGCCTCCATCCCGACCGCTCCCGCGGCATTCAGGTTCACGTCATCGAAGGCGACGATGGGATTGGCCGTCCCGGGGGCGATATTGCCCTTCCGCGAGACCAGATTGAAGGTGCCGTCATTGACCCAGACGCCCACATTGTTGGTTCCCGCACCGATGAGCGTCGCCTCGATGGCCACCGAGCCGTTGTTGTTGATCAGGGCGTGGTTCACCCCCAGGAAGGTCGCGCCGGGAATACCGGGCGCAGGCTCGTTCCGCACGCTGATCGCGTCCAAGGTCCGGGGGCTCGGCGACGGCTGGGCCTCGATGACAACGACATCCATCGTCTTCGGCGCCGACATGTTGCCCGAAGAATCCACGGCGACGCAGGTGACCGTCGTCAGACCGAGCGGGAACGAGCTTCCGGAGAGAGGCAAGCAGCTTACCACCGGCATGGGATCGCAGTCATCCATCGCGGTCAGGGCCGGATAGTTGACGATCGCACTCATCGCGCCCGGCAACGCGCTCGCGATGATCCGTTTGGGCAGGCTACCCTGCAGCGTCGGCGGATTCTGGTCCACGACCGAGATGATGAAGGAAGCCGTCGACATGTTACCGGCACAATCGGTCGCCGTGTACTCGATGAAGTGCATGCCCACCGGAAACGAGGATCCCGGAGCGCTCCCCATGGTGCGCACGAGGGTTGCGCCGGGATCCGTATCGGTTACGGTCGGCAGCGTCCACGTCGCCGTCGCGGCGCAGGTCAGCCCCACACTTGGAATCGTTTGGTCCGCCGGGACGTTGGAAATGACGGGCGGGGTGCCGTCGACGATCCCGGTAATCGGAAAGTTGAAGGGATCCTCGTTGGCGTCGGTGTTGGAGAGCGACCAAGCTCCGGAGAACTGCCCCTCGGCGGCGGCGTCCAATCGCACCGTGAAGGGCGTACCCACGACCTGCTGCCAGGTCATTCCCGGAGGGATGACCACCGGGACTGGAATAAGCACCGGTGCCCCTTCCAGCGTCACGGCGGAGCGGTTGTTATTGAGTCCATCGTCGACGAAGGTACCGGTGACGACCTCAGTGGTATTCGCCGCGCTGTTGTAAAGCGTTAGGCTCACCTCGATGGCGGCTTGCCCGAAGGCGTCCCCGTCGTTCGCAGTACCGGGGACTCTGGGCGGATTCAATCCGACGAGGCCGAAGCCGAAGAACACCGAACCGTTGATCGACGGATCGTCAAGGGATCCGGTCAGCACGCCACGCGTGAAACGGAGGGTGGCAGCCTGCCATCGGGTCGACATCCCCTGGGTCCAACTGATACCGGAAAACTCGGCACAGATATCGCCATTCGGATTGCTTTGCGTTCCCGGAGTCGGGCAAATCCATCCGCCGCCCGGAACCTGGTCGAAATCAAGGCTCGTCTTCAACGGATCCTGCGAGATGGCAATCCCCTTGCCGGGATCAACATAGGGGGTTTGGGAATTCGGTCCATTTGCCCGGGTGATGAGTTCATTCGGAATGCGGATGGTAATGTCATCGACCGAGATGATGCTCGGAACAAGGATCAGATCGAGTGAGAGCGCATCATCCGCCGCCGCGCCCGCGTCGTCTTTCTGAACGACGACCTCGAACTGCGGGGTCACGACCGCTGTGGGCCAGGCAGGAACCATCGAGTATCCGGCAGGCAAGGTAAGCCCGTTCGCGCGCAGAATCAGATTGGACGCTCCATCATTGCGGATGGTGAAGGTCCGGGTCACGGGCACACCGGGCTTCGTACATCCGAAGTCAACCGCGGTTGACTGACCATCGACAAGGGACGTGTTCGTCGCGTCATTGATCACCGATATTTCCTGTGCATGGGTCGCCCCTGCCAGGGAGACGAGAAACACGCCGAGAATCGACGAAAGGCGCGGGGCGGAAAAGGTTTCGTCGGATAGGATGGATTTGGGTGGATGCATAATAAAAGGGTTCGGAAAGTTCATGGGGAACGTTCTGGTTCCACAGAATCGTACGCGGAGGCATTTAAACGAAAATTCAGGGGAAAAAAACATAAAAAATAAAAAGAAATAGGTTAGTTAAGGGATAACGAAGCTCAGGAACACCCTCAAACCCCAATTAAGTATCATAAATATAATTTCTATAATTTGTTTAGCTTTCGAGGCGCTTCCAAGGATCGCGTGTCGGTTTCTCGCCTCCGCCGGGCGTCGCACCTTGATGCTCTCGTTCCAGGTTGGAATGATAGTACCGGTGTGCGCGCAGTCGTCGTGGATGGGACGCTCATCCGGAACGACCGAATTCCTGAGGGCCGCCGCGTTCGGCGGGGGCCAGTATGTCGTGGTGGGCGAAAATGGGGTCGTGCTGAGTTCGGTGGACGGGACCAGCTGGTCGTCGCGGAATTCCGGGACGGCCGTCGATTTGTCGGGTGTGGTCTATGGGGGCAGCCAGTTCGTGGCCGTCGGCGGTGGCGGCCGGGTGCTCACTTCTACCGACGGCTCGGTCTGGACATCGCGGACCTCCGGTGCCACGACC
>JAHEDC010000514.1 GCA_024641425.1 Verrucomicrobiales bacterium
GAGGAGGAGGAAGTGGGTGCCCGGCCCCGCGAGCCCGTCGCGCAGGAGCGCGCGGCGCGCCCGGCCAATCCGTGCCCGCGAAGTCCGCCAGCACACCCTCGCGCCCCGCGCAGGTCAGGAGATGGGCGGTGAGTCGCATGGGGAAGGGTCAGGGGGCGGGTGATGAAATGAAACGCGAACCAGGAGGCAGCCACTTCGGAAAGCGCTTGCTGAAGAAGGGCCGCACTCGGTCAAGCCAGAGTTGCCTTACGGGAGGATTGTAAAAGGTGGTGACGCCGGGAAGCTCCCGGTCGATGCCGTCGCGCAGGGTTCCCAGGGCATAGTCCACCAGTTCTTCCCGGGATCTGCCAGGCGGAATTCGATTGAAGTCGATGAACACTTGACCTCGGATATTCCGGTAGTGCCAGATGAACTCAACGGAATCAAACTCGCTGTGTCTTAAATTGCCCAACTTCCATGCGGCTGCGTCCGGGCCGATTTCGGGAATTCGATTCAATGTGAATCCATCCGCTTCCGATGCCGGGAAATCGATTTCATAACGATTTACTTTGTCTTCGAAAGCAGCCCGGCAAACACGGGGCGTTCGAAAATGATCGAAGTTGCAGACAAGCCTACCGTCGGGCGAATTCCCGCCATACTGGAAGCCTCCAAAAAAAGAGGGCCTAGGCTTGAGGCGAAGCGATCCCCGTCAATTCGGTATCCCTTGATCGGCCAGAGCGCGACGACGGTGACGACGAAGAGCGAGCCGAAGACGAAGCGCCAGACGCGGCGGCGCGTGGGATGGGAATCGGGGGAAGCTCCGGGGTGGTCCATGGCGGAAGTTACACGCGCCGCGCCCCGGACGGCGAGGTTTTTCCGCCTCGACGGCGGCGCCCGGGGGAGAAGGCCGGAAGCGGAGGCGGGCGCGCTTCCCCGGGGCGTTGCGGCCGAGGGAAGCGCTCAGAGGCCGCCGGCGGGGGCGAGCTCGACTTCGCCGGTGACGGGGAGGAATTCGGTGCCGGGACGTTCGGGGGGAATCGCCGGATGGGCTGAAGGACAAGGATCCTCCGCTCTGATGGCATGGGGCAAGGCCTACCGGGTAACCCTGGTGGCCTTGAACGCGTAGGTGCGTCCGTCTCCGGCGAAGCCCCCGGTCGCGGTGTAGGAATCCGAGAAAATGAGGCTTAGGGCAGGCGCGTTGCTGAAATGGATGAGGATGCGGCTGTCTCCGGTGATCTGGAAGGAATACATTCCTTCTCGGTTGTCGGCCACGGTGCGGTTCTGCGAAATCGAAACGAGCCGGTATTGGCCGTTCTGGAAGAAGGTGAAGGTATTCGATCCGTGGTTGTCCCTATAGTCGATCTGGACGCCTGAAAGGGTCTCGGGGGCGAAATGCGGATCCTCGGGCGGTCGACCTGATTCGATGGCGGTGTCGTAGCCATCGGAGTATCCTTGGGCAAAACTATTGCTGGTGGAGGCGTCAAAGAGACCGCTGTGGCGGTTGCCGAAGCGGGAAATGCCACGGTAGAAGTCATCCTGGCCGACCTTGAAGCCGACATCGTAGGCGTGGCGCTGACGAATGACGTCCGGGCTTTGCCTTGGAGGTGGCGTATACGGATAATAGCCCGAAGGATAGAGATTGGAGGGCACCGTCACGGAGGAAGGCGCGGGAGGGACGTAGGGCCGGTCCTTTCTGGTGGCTTCGCTCCTCGCGCGATCGTAGCCGTCCGAGTACCCGCTGACGAAAGCGTCGCGCGTCGCCGCGTCGTAGAGGCTGGAGTGCCGGCTGAAGCTTTTGGTGTGATGATTGTGGAAATCATCTTCCCCGACGCGGAAGCCGACTTCGGAGGCATGCTGCTTGCGCTGACGATCGGATGCCTTTGCCGGCACCGGGGCGTATTGAGAATGGCTGTTGCTCGTGGAGAGGTGGGACGGCTGGTGGTGCTTGCGGAGGTCCTTCGATTTGTCATCGGCCTTCGCGGGAAGGGTCACGAGGGCCATAGCCACGGAGGCGATCGCAAGGGGATGGGAAACGAAGGCGTTCTTCATACGAAAAGGGAGTTCGGTTGGATTTGGATGAAGGGAAATCGGTGCGGGAAAGGGGGGACGCAGGCCAGGTGCGCCCTATCCTTCGCCCTCTTGGCCTTTTGGCGGAGCCTCGCGGGTGTGTTGTTCGGAGACGGCGACCGCGAAGCCCCGGGCGCTGCGTCGATCCGGATGCAAGGTGTCTGGGGTGAACATGAGCAGGGTTCCCGGCTCCAGCGCGCCGTAGAGGTTGTCCGCAAACTCGGCGGGAAGGTGGACCCGGGAGGAGAAATTCCAGACGTTCTCGGCATGGTGGGCCGCGCTCGTTCCCAGGAGGACCCAGCGGTGGCGGGGTTTTTTCGGGTCCAGCGGGCTCGGTCCTTTCTCCAAGTGGTCGAGCATGAGGAAGACCCCCTCGGGAAGGGACGCGGGATCGGCGTCGAAATGCACCGGGGCCTCGCCGATCTGCACGCCATTGCGGAGCGCGTGGACTTTCCGGTCCCGGCCGCTGATGACGATGGCCAGATGCCCTTCCCGTTCCTCGCCGGGCTTCCAATAGGTCTCCTTGACCCGTCCGAAGAGGCCCTTCTCCTCCGCCGCCGATTCGGCGGCGGCGTCGAGGTGGCTGAGCAGCGCGTATGCCGAAGGGGAGGTCATCGGCGGAGCACTGTGAGAGGTGATGACGACGGTGAGGCCCTTGTCCGTGATCGAGTAGAGTTTCTTCGAGAAGTCAAAGGGCAGCCGCACACATCCGTGGGAGGCCGGGTAGCCGGGCAGTTGACCCGCGTGAAGCGCAATACCGTCCCAGGTCAGGCGCTGCATGTAGGGCATGGGCGCGTCATTGTAGGTGCTCGACCGGTGCTGGGCATCCTTTTCCAGAACCTGGAAGACACCGGTCGGAGTCTCGTGGCCTGGCTTGCCCGTGCTCACGGTCGTACGGGCGATCTCGATTCCGTTGCGGTAGACCATGGCCAGTTGGTCATCCCGGTCCACGACGACAAGCACGGGCCCTGCGGGCGAATCCCCGGGATGCCACTCGAACTGCCCTGGATTGAGTTTCTTATCGTCTCCAATCAGCCCCAGGGGAAGGAACAGGCTGAAAAGGTAGGGACTCCACCCTCGAAGAAGAGGGCGACTAGACAGTGGGTGGTGCGATGGTTTCATCGAAGCAATCTTCATGGTAATTATAATAACGCAAGTCTCTACGCGAGTTTCGCGGGAAGCCTCTCGAGCGCGATCGCCAGAATATCCGTGGCTGGCACGTGATCCAGGCTCCCCGACTCCGGGCGGACGACGGTGATATCGGGATTCCGGGGGGCCCAGACGGCGGGATTGGTGGGGCCGAAGAGGAGGACGCAGGGGAGGCCGCAGGCGGCGGCGAGGTGGGAGATGCCGCTGTCGTGGCCGAGGAAGAGCCGGCAGGCGGCGAGGTCGCGGGCGAGCTCGGGGAGTGGGGTGGCGTGGCGGTGGAGGAAGGGGAGGCCGCGCGCGCGCCAGTCGGCGACGAGGGCGGCGGCGGTGTCGTGCTCGACCTCGCCGGTGACGAGGAGGAATTCGGTGCCGGGGCGCGCGGCGTGGAGGCGGGTGGCGACTTCGGTCCACTGGTCGGCGGGCCAGTTCTTGGTCGGGCTGCCGCTGCCGGGGTGGAGGGCGACGCGGCCCTGTGCCTCGGGTTGGGGATCGGGCGTGAGGACGGGGGCGGGGTCGTCGAGGTAGAGGGCGAGGGCTTGGAGGGGACGGGCGAGCTGGAGGGCGGCGTGGTCGCCGTCGGGGTCGACTTTGTGGAGGCCTTCGATGAGGGTCTTGACGCCGGCCTTTTCGAGGTTGCCCCGGAAGAAGCCGTCGGGGTCGTAGAGGTAGCTGACCACGATGTGGAAGCCGGAGAAGTAGGCGACGAGGTCGGGCGGGAGGGTGCTGCCGGGGATGAAGAAGCCGGCCATGGGGCCGTATTCGATGGAGCGGACGGCGTCGGCGTGGCCGGAGACGAGGGCAAGGTCGATGCTGGGGCGGTAGCCGAGGATCTCGAGGTGGTTGTCCGGGTAGGTGTCGCGGAGGAGCCGGAGGGCGGGGAGGGTCAGGAGGAAGTCCCCGAGCGCGCCGCCGCGGATGACGAGGATTCTTCCCATGGGAAAGGCGCCTACTGTCCGGCCATGGCGGTGGTGCTCCAGAAGGCGAAGGCGCAGACGAGGATGAGCGCGCCATAGGCGATGCCGGCGGCGGCGAGGCCTTTCCAGCGGCCTTCGGAGCTGCTGACCCACTTGATCTGGTCGCGGAGGACGTAGGGCATTCCGACCCAGAAGAGGGCGACGAGAATCCAGAGGTAGGCGAGGCCGGAGAGGAGGAGGCGGCTGAGCGGGGGCTTGAGGAAGGCGGCCTCGAGGATGGGGCAGGCGAGGAGGAGGAGGAGGATGCCGAGGGCGCGGACG
>JAHEDC010000515.1 GCA_024641425.1 Verrucomicrobiales bacterium
GCATGCGGTGCCGGGGCGGCGAAGGAGGACGCCAGTTTTCCGGCGTCCCCCGTACGCGTCAGGTTCTCGACACCCGTCTGCACCTCGCCGACGGACTGATAGCGGGCCTGCCGTTCCTTCTCCAGGGTGCGCATGACAATCTCGTCGATACGGGCGTCCATCGGCGTCCGTTCGGACGGCGGGGCGAAGCGGCCGATCGGCAGTTCCCCGGTCAGCAGTTCATAGAACACGACTCCCAGTGAATAGATGTCGGCCCGCTGATCGACATCCGCAGGCGTTTCGATCTGCTCCGGTGCCATGTAATGCGGGCTGCCGAGGACGGCCCCGTGCTGGGTCAGCGTGAAGTCCTCCCGCCCGTCCTTGGCGATCAGTTTCGCGATGCCGAAATCGGCGATCTTTACCCGCCCGCGAGCATCGATGAGGACGTTCTCGGGCTTGATGTCGCGGTGCAGGATCCCGTCCTCGTGCGCGAACCTCAGGGCGGCGCAGATGTCCTGCACCATGGCCAGCGACTCGGTAGGCGTGAAGCGCCCCGCCCGCATAGCCTGCCGGAGATTCACTCCGTCCACGTATTCCATCAGAAGGAAGCAAAAGGGCCCCTGCGTCCCGAAGTCGAACACCGTGACGATGTTGGGATGGTTGAGCCGGGCCAGGACGCGCGCCTCGCGGTTGAAGCGTTCGGCGAAGGCCGGATCCGCGGAGAGATCGCGGGAAAGGATCTTCAGGGCGACGATGCGGTCGAGTTTGGGCTGGCGCGCCTTGTAGACCGCTCCCATTCCGCCGGCCCCGATCAGTTCGAGGACTTCGAGATCGGGAAACGCGGCCGCGAGTTCCTCCGCCGATGGGGGCGTGCTCCTCGCGCCGGAATTCGGGGAGTCGGGGACGGTGTCGGCACTGGACAGGACACAGGCCGGGCAGAGACCCTGAGGGGCTTCCTCCGGGATCAGGGCCCCGCATTTGGGACAGGTGGATTCACTTGGATTTTTCATGATACCTGATTCCTGAGTCGTCGTAGGCCTGAGGTTACAGCGAAGATGAAATTTGGCAACGGATCCCTCGTCCCCGCGCAATGGGGGGCGGGCCGAAGGAGTAGCACGGTCGCAGGGGCCCGTGGATCGGCGCTCCCTGAGCTTCCATTCGAACCCTTGTCTCACCAGGCGGGTGCCCGTCAGCATCTTGTCCTTGGATCGCACGATCGCCGGTGCCTTTTCGCCGTTGCCGGCAAAGCGGAACCTGAAACCACTCAATGGGGAGTCGCCGATCGATTCCTTGATGCCGTCCCTGCAGCCATCCACTGTCTCCGCCCAATGCGTTTCCGCCTCTTCGATCTTGTAGTCCGGCATCACGTCCTTACGCCAGATCACCTGGAACAGCTTCGGGTCAGAAATCGGGGCCAGTAGTATCAGACAAGTTCAAGGGGCTTTTCGTGCAAAAAAATGCCGCGTGACACCAGCTTCCACCTCATCGGAAATGAAAGCATCGATGCCACACCTTTCCCGGAGCATCTTCAGCATCGTCGCGTCCCCAGTAGCATTGCAGTGCCGGATTGTCGTCATTTCCCATCATCCTCGCACCGTCTCCCTCCCGACCCATTCCGAAAAACCTCTCACGCCCCGGAAACCCCATTCTTTCCCAAATCCCGCATGGCGAAGAGTCCGGTCGCAACGCTCCCCCTCAGCTTCCGGGCCCCGCTTCTCCGTCGCTCCCCGAACTCCGATCTTGCTCCCTCGAAATAGCACTCCACAAACACCTTCGAGCCCAGCACCAGTCCGTCCGAAAAATGCCTCACCCGACACCGCAGCAGTTGGGCGAGCGTCAGCTTCCCACCCGTCGACCACACGGCTTCCACCTCCGCCTGCGTAAACCCGCCCTTTCCCGACATCGTCTCATCGCCCGCCCCGAACAAGAGCTTCCGGTACTCCCCCTGCACCCTTTTCCATTCCTGCCTCGCCGCCTTCGCGTCTCCGGGACTTCCCCCCGCTGCCCCTTGTCCGTTGACCTTACCCTCCCGGTAAACCGTTGATCCTTGACCGTTGACCCTTCCCCCCATCACCACGCCCATCGCGTCTCGCGCCCGTTCGCGAATCCCCTTCTTCCTCGCCCCCAACGCCTCCGCATACCCGCACCAGCGGTAATCCTTCGGATCCGTCACCATCCCCGCCCGCACCACGTTCAGATCGATATACGCCGCCACCTTCATCAATGTCTCCGGATTCGCTTCCACCAGCACCGATTTAAAACGCGATTCCCACAACGTCCCCACCCGCTCGTGCGACTTGTTGAACCAAATCGTGAAGCGTTGCTTGAGTGTCTTCATGAACTCACTCAGATCCAGCATCCGATCCAGGAACCGCCGCCGGTAGTCCCGCGCCATTGCCGCCCCCGAAGCCCCGCCAGGCGTCGTCAGCAACGCCCGAAACGTCCCCCGGATCGTCTCCAACTCCTCGCCCCCGTAGAGCGCCTCCATGCGCCGCCAGAATTCGCCCTCGTCCAGATCAAACCCCGCCGGCTTCTCCGGGATCTCCAGCAAAAGGTGAAAATGATTGGAAAGAATCGTCCACGCCAGCACCCGCACTCCCGAAAACGCCTCCGCCGCCCGCATCATTTTCGAAAACTCCTCCCGCTCGTCCTCCCCAAAGACAAAATTCCGATCCACCACCCGCGAAATGCAGTGGAAAACCTGCCGCTCCCCATCCCCTCCATCGGAGAAAGCAGTGCGGACAATCAGCGAACGTGGCTTTGGCATGAAGGAAAATGGCACCGACGAGACAAAATCGCAAGTATTCTTTAATTATTGTCCTGTCTTTTTAGCGGACTTTTAGCGCCAAATCGTTGGTGGCAGGTAAAGGCGGAGCCATCCTAATCACTGGCGATCGGATGAGCCAACCGAAGGGACGCTCGCCGATGATCTTCGGCAGGGATTCGAAAACCGCCAGTCCGCCCTCAAACCTATACCTTGCGGCCCTTGGCCTGATCTGCAATCCTTCCCCGTGGATAGCACTAAGAACCAACCCCGAATCCTCGTCGTCGACGATACTCCCGAAAACGTCGATGTCCTCGCCGGAATCCTTCGTGAGCACTACCAGATCAAGGTCGCGCTCAATGGACAAAAAGCCCTGCAGATCGCCGCGGCTGACCCACCTCCCGACCTCATTCTCCTCGACGTCATGATGCCCGAAATGGACGGATATGAAGTCAGTCGCCGCCTCAAGGAAAACCCGGTAACCCGCGATATCCCCGTCATCTACGTCACCGCCAAAACCGAAGTGGAAGACGAGACCAAGGGTTTCGAACTCGGTGCCGTCGACTACATCACCAAGCCCATCAGCCCCACGATCGTCGAGGCCCGCGTCAAGACCCACCTCGCCCTCAAGAATGCCCGTAGCAAACTAGAAGGCCTCTCCCGAAAACTCTCCCGCTATCTTTCACCACAGGTTTACCAATCCATTTTCGAGGGCAGGCAGGACGCCAGCATCGGCTCGAGTCGCAAGAAACTCACCGTCTTCTTTTCCGACATCGTCGGCTTCACCAGGCAGACGGAGGGCATGGAACCCGAGGACCTCGCCCATATTCTCAACAGTTACCTCAACCGCATGGCCGAAATCGTCATCGCGCATGGAGGCACTCTCGACAAGTTCATTGGCGACGCCGTCCTCGTCTTCTTCGGAGACCCTGAGACCAAGGGCGCCGAAGGCGATGCCACCGCCTGCATCGAGATGGCTCTCGCGATGTGCGATGCGATCGCCGAGCTCAATGCCGAGTGGGAGAAGAAGGGCATCGGCTCCGGCTTCCAGGTGCGCATGGGCGTTACCTCCGGCTACTGCACGGTCGGTAACTTCGGCAGTGAACAACGCATGGACTACACGATCATCGGCAACCAGGTGAATCTCGCCAGCCGCCTCGAATCCGCCGCCGATCCCGGCTCCATTCTCATTGCCCGCGAGACGTGGCTCCTCGTCCGGGATACCTTCGACTGCGTTTCCCAGCCCCCCATCCAGGTCAAGGGCTTCGAACGGTCCATCCAGACCTACGTTGTCAGAAGCAGGCGCGGCGCCCAAGCCCCCGCCACCAGCGAAAGCATCGAGGAATCCTGCGACGGCTTTTCCCTTGCCCTCAACCCCGAGGCCATCAAAGACGAGGACCGCGCCGCCATCGCCGACAAACTCCGCGCCGCCCTCGACCGCCTCCAGTGACCGGCCAGCCCATGAGCGAACACGACCAGAAGAAAGTCTCTTTTGTCAGTTCCCTCGGCGGAAAGATGCTCCTCTTCGGCATCGTCCCCACCGGTATCCTCCTCTCTGCCGTCGTTCTCTTCACTGCGGCGCGCATGGCCGAGCACTTGCGTGAACAATCCGAAGAAACCCTCCGCGTCCTCGCCGCCCGCGTGGCCACCGAGATCGAGCGCGGCAATACCCGCGCC
>JAHEDC010000516.1 GCA_024641425.1 Verrucomicrobiales bacterium
TCTGGGATGGTGAAACGGCAGCGACGAAGCGTACACAGGGAAACACGCAGGCCACAGGGCGTCTCGCAAGCGCCTGAAGGTTGATATAGCCCCGTAATTATTGAGATGTGGAAGGAGATCCAGTAACAGTATGGAGAATCCAGCACCGGAAGGTCCGTCAGGAAGGCGAGGATCGAAGGTTCCATCGGGGTCGTTCCAAGACCGTGGCATGCATGTAGAGAAGCGAAGAGATGACCGCCCTGAGGAGGACGGCACCTTGAACTCGGGAGGCCCGGAACCTCACTCCATGGAGTCGATGTACCTCCAGGGAGACCCGCGTGATCGACATCAAGGAGACACGCCGGGGAGAGACCGGGAGTCAGAGCCGCCCATAGTAGTCGGAGACGGGAGAACCGTTCACATGGCGAAGGGGTTGGCCAGAGAACAATGCGGACAAAGCACTCACGCGAGGGAAAGGAATACTCCCAAGCAAAGCGTGTCACGCACCCTGTCCGCACTGAAAGCAAAGGCGCAACAGGAACCGGAGCATCGTTTCCGGGGACTCGCGCGTCTGCTGAACCGCCAGATGCTCCGAGAGGCATTCGGAAACCTGAAACGCAAAGCCAGTCCGGGAATCGACGGAGTGGTCTGGGCGGGGTATGCCGAAAACCTTGAGGAGAACCTGACGGCCTTGGAAGAGCGTTTGAGCGCCGGGCGTTACCGCGCCCGTTGTGTCAAACGGCGGTGGATCACCAAAGCTGGAAGCAAGAAATTGCGACCGCTGGGCATCCCCGTGTTGGAAGACAAAATCGTACAGCATGCCGTGAAGCAGATTCTGGAGTCCATTTGGGAGTCGGAGTTTCATGACGAAAGCATCGGTTACCGGTCGGGAAAGGGAGCGCGCCAGAGCAGTCTGGAATTGCGCGAAGCCCTCAACGCCGGGCAATATCGATGGGTTGTGGAAGCCGACATCCGGGGGTTCTTCGAGCATGTCGATCACGGTTGGCTGGTGCGCATGTTAGAGTTGCGCATCGCGGATCGTTCGCTGATCCGTTTGATTGTGAAATGGCTCAAGGCCGGAGTGATGGAAGAAGGAAGCGGCGTGATTCACCCGGCGACGGGGACACCACAAGGCGGGGTCATCTCCCCGATCCTCGCGAACATCTACCTGCACTACGTCCAGGACGAATGGATCAGTAAAGTGGTGACAAAGCGCAGCAAGGGCAAGGTGCTCTTCCGGCGCTATGCGGACGACAGCGTGGTGTGTTTCGAGTATGAGAGCGACGCACGCACCTACCTGCGGGCCCTACCAAAGCGACTGGGGAAGTTTGCCCTGAGCATCGCGGAGGAGAAGAGCTCGTTGGTGAAATTCAACCGGTGGGAGCCGGAGCAGAGCGGGAAGTTCACCTTCCTCGGCTTTGATTTCTACTGGGCGAGATCGCTGCGCAACCCGCGCTACGTGATGGTGAAGCGGCGGACCAACCGTGAGAAATTCCGCAACAGCCTCAAGGCGATGAAGGAATGGATCCGGAAGGTTCGCTGTCGGAAGCTGAGCGAGCTGCTGGTGGTGCTGCGGCGGAAGCTACTGGGGTATCGGAATTACTACGGGGTCATCGGCAACTCGCGGATGCTCTCGACGTATTACTACGAAGTGACCCGAATGCTCTACAAGTGGCTCAATCGCCGCAGCCAGCGTCGTTCGATGACACGGGCACAGTTCCAGCGCCGTCTGCCGGGTTGGGAGCTTCCACCGCCCCGCGTGGTGGAGCAACCAGTGAATACCGGATTGCGCCAAGCCGCAAAACCTGCATGATGGAGTCAGATAACAAACCAAGGACCAGCGTTGCTTTGAATGCGCGTTCTCCGAGGAGCCCGGTGCGGTAGTTCCGCACGCCGGGATCTGCGAGGGGGGCACCGGGCAACCGGTGTCCCTACCTCAATCACTTGGAAGATGGGTGGTTATTGCGAGTTCATGAAGACTTCCCTCAGACTACTCCCCGTGATTCTCGCGGCACCGTTTCTCAGCCAGTGCGCCTCAGTCAGGCCCCAAGGCTCCAGCGATCAGGAAAAGCGCGATTTCATTGACAAGGAAGCCACCACGATCCTCACCAAGTTGGAGAAGCAGGCTCCCAAGTCCACCAAGCAGATCACGGATGCCCAAGGGGTGGCGGTCTTCCGGTATTCCTCCGCGAAACTGCCCTTGATTCTCGGCGGCATCGGCGGTGGATCGGGCTACGGAGTGGCCGTGGACAACTCGGACAAGGCTCGCACCTACATGAAGGTGCAGAAGGTCAACTGGGGATTGGGCATGGGTGCGCGTGACAATTCGGTGGTCTTCGTCTTCAGCGACCGCGAGGTTTTCGAGAAATTCCGCAAGGGCAAGTGGGACGGCGGTGCGTCAGCGGAAGCCACGGTCAAAGCCAATGATATGGGCGCCGATGTCGGTGGAGCGGCTTCCGTCAAGAAGGGCTTCGCGGCCTACACGCTCACCGAGTCCGGCTTGTCCTACGGGGTGACCTATCAGACGCGCCGCTTCGCGCCGATCGGTTCGCTGAATAAGAACTGAGAAACCATCAGCGAATCGCGGCGGAGGCTCTCCCTTGTTCGCGCTATGCCGTGGATGGGATGGCGACGTCGAGTCGCTTGGCGAGCTCTTTTCTCCAGGATACGAGTTGCCTGGGCTTGGGCGTCTCGATGTGAGCCGCGCGGAAATGCTCGAGGCGCTGGACGATCAACTCCCGCGTTTCGGCGGTGAGCAGGTCGGCTTGGGCGAAGCGCTCCGGTTTGGGGCTGACCTGCTGGGCGACGCAGCGGTAGAGGAAGATGCGGTCGTAGCTGCTGCGCAAGGGGATGCCCCCCAGTTCCTTGAGGGCCTCGCGGACCGTGGCGGGAGTGAGGGGGAAGCAGCTCACAAGGTGGGCAAGTTCGATCGCGAACACCCAGTCGGGATTCCGGTAACGATGGGTCCGGTCGTAGATCGAGGCGGTTTCCCAGGCAATGATGCCCAGCGTCTGCCGCACAATGCTGAGCAGGTAGCCGTCGAGCGCCCGCTTGCCGAAGCGCTTGCCACCCTTCCAGAGCAGTTCCGAGCCGGCGATCCAACCGGCGGCCAGGAGGGGGTTGGAGGCGAGAAGAAACTTGCTGCCCTGCCAGAGGTAACGGACCGGATCGAGGAACGGCTGGAGGTCCTCGTACTTCTGGATGACCTTGCTGGCCTTGCGCACCCCTTCGGACATCCTGCGCAGGTTCCACTCCTTGGCTTCCACGATGGGCACTTCCTCAAGGAGAAGAATCACCTGCAGAGAGGCACGGTTGACGGCCTTCAGGAGCGATTCGAGATTGGTCTCGAGAAACGGGCGCTCCGACTCCGGCTGGTAGATGCGCGAGATCTGCTCCATGAACGACCAGAGCTCGAGCAGCAGCAGCTTGGTCTGGAACTGCCGCCCTTCGAAGTAGGCCCCGGAGGAGAACTTCTGCAGGATGCGGTCGGACTCGGCGTCGAGCAGGGCGGCAACCTCGGCGTCGCGGGCGGATCGTTGCGGCGTGACCCAGTCGACTTCGCGCAGTTCTTGGTAGTCGGGAAACTCCATCCATTCGCCGTAGGCCATCAGGACGCGTTCCAACTCGGCGCGCCGGGAATCGAGCCGCTCGGCCTCCTGTCGGATCGCCTCCTGTGCGACCGCCAAGGCATCGTCCGCGGTCTGCGTGCCGGACTCGTGGGGCTTCCACGTGACCAAGGCCGCCAACCCGGCCATCGCGACGGCACCAAATCCCCACGCGAGATGCCCCAGGTCGGATCGGGCCCAGAATGCCCCGATGGCAAGCAGGGCCAGGGCCACACCCGCCACGAGGGTTGCGCCTCGCGAGGCCCGGGATCGCTTCCCGGTCGCAATCGAGTCCGATAGGATGAGTTTCACGACAATCGCTTCACCGGGAGGGTGCGCTTTTCTCCGCCCCAAAGAAATGACAAAACGGACCGCACATTGAATTGTGTCTGTCGAGATTTGCACGCTGACCCCAATTTTGGGATGGCGGTTTTCGGTGGTGCCTCCGGTGGTGGTGGGTTACTTCGGCGTCACCTCGGTGAGCCATGTGTCGTGGAGTTTATTGAGGCGGTCCACGATCGCGGGGTGTGCGGCGGTGTGGGTGTCGACCTCGGGCTGGGGATCGGCGAGGTTGTGGAGGCTCATGGCGGTGGTCTTCCCGGTCTTGCGGTCGATGGTGCCGAGGAGTTTCCAGTCTCCCTCGCGCACGGCCCAGTTGTTTCCCCAGGCGAAGTGCAGGACGCCGTGGTAATCCGACACGGCATCAGGAGATGCGATGAGGGGCAAGATGTTGTGGCCGTCGAGTTCGGGCGCATCGGGCGCGGGCTGGATCCCGCAGAGTTCGAGGACCGTGGGAAACCAGTCCATGGCGGTGACGATCTGATCGCGG
>JAHEDC010000517.1 GCA_024641425.1 Verrucomicrobiales bacterium
GGCGGGAATTGCCCCGAGACCGGCGAGATACGGGAAAAGGCGCAGCGCGGATTCGCGAACCACCCACGGCTCGTCTCCCCGTGCCTTCTGCGTCAGTGTTAGGGAGGACTTCGCGGCGAGGTTCAGAAGGAAATGAGGATTCGTCGTTTCATATTGCCAGAGAGCGTCCGCCCAACCCGCTTCGCTCCAGTAGATTCGGCCCTGAGCGGCCTCCAGCCCGTCGTTCTCCGCATCGCGTGAGAAATGCCCGGCCACGGACTCCCTGAACGTGATCAATTCATCGCCCCAAAGGCTATGGGATAGCCTGGGAAAAGCGGTGAAGGCCGCGACGAGGATTGAGAGCGCCCCGAGGAGGCATTGGCCTTTTGCCGGGAAAGGTGGGTTCGTCACCTTTGGTTTCGGGCGCATGACCGCACCAGAGATCCACCAGTTCCACGTTACCGTGAGAAGGAAGAAAGTAATGACGTCCAGCGCCGCCGCGCACCAGGTCCACACTGTGACAAAGCGAATGAATACCGCCTCTTCCCGGGGGGGGGAGAAGAGGTCGAAGTCGACGCTCAGCGGCGATTCAAGGGCGAAGAGCAGGAAGAGCGCCATGCAGAGACCTGCGAGAGGGACTCGGCGGGCGGTGAGCGGGAAAAAACACACGGACATCTCGAAAGCGGCATGGATGGCGAAATCCTTGGCTTGGAATGGAATAGATATTGCGCGTGAGGCGTTTACGCGTGTCAGAAAGAGACAATCAACTTAGATGGAAATTCCAACAATTCCAGAAAATTAAAATATTCGTAATTAATTCATCCTGTGAACCTTAAAGAAAATCGCCGGGTGTTCGACGAAAGCCTTGACTCTTCCTTTCTGACAGCCTAAAAAATAGCCAATTAATTCCCGATTTCAGACTTAAATGCACCTCAGCCCACTGAGCCCACTGCGGGTATAGCTTAATGGTAAAGCTCCAGCCTTCCAAGCTGGTCACACGAGTTCGATTCTCGTTACCCGCTCTCCGCTTTGACTTGAGCCGCGCATCACAATCCGAGTAGGAGAGACCCTTTCAAAAAATACAAACGAGCCAACCCAACAACCCAACAACACATGAAACCGAATCAAACAAAGACGATCTTTGCCGCTGTCATCGCCCTCGCGGCGGGCGGGGCATTTGCTTCCGCCGCCGACTGTGATCGCGTAGGTGAGAAAACCAGCGCGGCCATTGAAAAGAACCCTTCCGAGATGCTCGTCGTCGTGAGCGACATGATCTCGAAGAACGAGGGCTGCGTCTGTGAAATCGTCAAGGCCGCCATCGAAGCGACCGGCGGTGACAAGGAGCAGGTGCGCCAGATTGTCGTGACCGCGGTTTCCGCTTCCGCCACGAAGGCGGCCGAGATTACCGAATGCGCCCTTGCCGCAGCTCCGGGAGCCGCTTCGGAGATCCGGGCAGGACTCGGTGAAGTGTTTGAAGGTGGAGAAGCCTACAGCGCGAAGGGCAAGCAAGTGATGGTTGAGGAAACTGTCGACTTCTCTCCCGATCCGGTTGCCGTGAGCGGAGTATACCTCATCGCGCCAGTAGCCCCTTCCGCAGCCGCTATAGGCGTTGACCAGGGTCTAACGGACAAGGAGATCAAAAGGCTGGAGCGCTTGACACGGGATCTCACCAACAAGCTGAACAACCGTCGCCGTCCCGGTGGTGGTGGCAATAGTGGTGGTGGCCAGACTCCGACGAACTAATTCGCGATTGTCTGGAATTCTCTTATAATACTTCCCCGGCGCTAAACCCAGCTTCCGAAGACCTCTTACCCACTCTATCACTCTATGAAATTGAAAGTGCTCCCAATAGCCCTACTGACCTCCGCTGGTCTGGGCGCTGGCGCGAATGCCCAAGGACTCCTCAGTATCGGTTCCGACGACGACTTTTATTCGGCCTTGCCCTTCACTACCTCGATTGGAGTGAGTGCCGGGTGGGACAGCAATCCGAATTCGTCGGCAGACAACGCGCAGGATTCCTCCTACATCCAGGGTGGAGTCGACATGGCTTATGGCAGTGCGTCCAAGACCACTCCCGTTAAGTTCGGACTTGGCGTTTCCGGCCTTTACTACTTCGACGACATTCAGGGTCAGGAGAATGATGTGCTCTATAACGCTCGCTTGTCTTTGAATGTTTCTCATTCGTATGACCGGCGGTTGGTCGTGGGAAATAATTTCTACCTCACCTATGAATCCCAGCCGGACTATTCGATTGGGGCTGCGGATCAAAGTAGGCTGGACCAGTATCTTTACGGGTACAACAGTTTGTGGGCTTCCTATGAGCTCTCCCGTCGATTCTCCGCAATCACGCGTTACACGGTTTCGGGTATTCGCTACGATGAATCGTATGTTGGTGACTTCGAGGACCGATTCACCCAGATGTTCGGTGAGGAACTCCGCTACATGTGGGATCGACGGAACACACTCGTCGCCGAGTACCGCTTTACTTACACGGATTACGATACGGCACCGAGGGATTACACCCAGAACACCTTCCTTCTTGGCCTCGATCATGACTTCTCGAGAACGCTGACCGGATCTTTCCGCGGCGGTGCGGAGATCCGTGATTGGGATTCGGATTTGCTGGACGACAGCACGGAACCTTACTTTGAAGCATCCCTCCGCAGTCGGGTCAGCGAGCGCACTGAAATTGTCTGGCTGAACCGGGTTGGACTTGAGGATGCGGAACTGACCGGTTTCGAAGACCGCTACGCCTACCGTTCTTCCCTTAGCGCTTCACACGCGATTAACTCTAAATTGCGGGTGCATGGTGGACTCTCCTATGTTTACAGTGATTTCCAAGGCGGTGACTTCCGGTCCGATGTGACGGAGAATCTCGTGAGCGTGAGCGTCGGCTTGGGCTACAGACTCTTCAACAACGTCGACCTTACAACGGACTACACCTACACCGGGGTTTCATCGGATGAGGAATTCCGCGAATATGACCGCAACCGTGTCAGTCTTGGCTTGTCCGCCACCTTCTAGGAACGACAAGAACGATCTCAAAGTTGGCTCAAGGGCACCCTCCGGAAAACCGGAGGGTGTCCTTTTTGTGTGAAGAGTGCCATAGCGAGCGACCTAAAAATGGGCGGGCAGAATGAGGGCGCCCGGGAGAGGATTACGCCCAACAGCGGAGCCCTCGAGAAGCACATCGCACAAATGACGGAATGCCCGAGAAGCTGGGCGGCATCGTCCTGCCCCCAAGTAGACGCTTAGCAGACAGAACTGGTGTCGCTGCGGGCGCGCCGATACGAGCCCATCCGGGAGCCTCCGCCGTCAACCCGAGGAAAAGTGACGGCGCGATCACCTCAGTGCTATACGGCTTCGGTCAAAGAGATGGGAAAGCGGAAATCGCGTCGCCGGGAAAGCCCGGCGAATTGAGCGCCCAATGGAGAACACCCCATTTCAAGCGCGCCGGCACTTCCGTTCACAAGGGCAGTAACCGCCCCTTGCAGGATTCCGAGATCCTCACTAGTGGAAAGAGGCCTGCCTTAACGGGTGGCAGAAAAACGGATTCAAGATCCCCCGCGCGTCCCTAACCCGACTTCGCGGATTCGGCCCGGTTTTTGCCAATTTCCGCCCCATTTTGGAGCGGCAACCCTCGATTTTAAAGGGTCCGGTTTTCAAAACGGCTTGTAGTGCAGACCTTGGTGGTTGCGCTTTGAAACCGGTGGCTATCTTTGTGAGCCATCATGTTCCTGCGTTGCTGCACACGGCTCAAGGATGGCAAAGAACACCTCTACTGGAGTGTGGTCGAAAACCGTCGGCTTCACGACGGGCGCGTCGTCCAGAGGCACGTCCTCTACCTCGGCGAACTCAACGGCCGCCAGGAGAGCTCCTGGCGCAAAAGCATCGAACTCTTCGGGCAGGACGATGAGACGCCGCGACAGGTCGCGCTCTTCCCCGAGGAACACGCCCCGGCCGCCGTCGGCGACGACGATCTGCCCGTCGTGCGGGTGCGCCTTTCCGAAATGTCCCTGCGCCGGCCACGGCAATGGGGCGCGTGCTGGCTGGGGGCCGGGCTGTGGCGGCAGCTCGGACTCGACACCTTCTGGCGCGACCATCTGCCCGCCAGCCGCAAGGGCACCCGCTGGGATCTCGTCCTGCAGACCCTCGTCCTCTACCGCCTCATCGACCCCGGCAGCGAATGGCGCCTGCACCGGCATTGGTTCGATCACAGTGCCCTCGCCGATCTTCTCGGCAGCGACTTCCGGCTCGCCGAACAACACCATCTCTACCAGTGCCACGACCTGCTCCTCCGGCACAAGCGCGCCCTCTTCGATCACCTCACCCAACGCTGGCGCGACCTGTTCAACGCGAAGTACGAGGTGCTCCTCTACGACCTGACCAGCACCTACTTCGAGAGCAACCCGCCC
>JAHEDC010000076.1 GCA_024641425.1 Verrucomicrobiales bacterium
TCCAAAGGGCGGTGGGATTGGAGGGAAAGATCAACATCATCGACGTCCGCGTCGAGCCGGGATCGACCAAGGAAACGGTGGCCGCCCTCTGCAAGGAGATCGACAAGGTCTTGCCCGAAACGCGGGCCATGGTGGCGCGGGACGTCGTGGGCAACAGCATGGGCTACCGCATCGTGAAGGCGATGAGCTGGAGCACCTCGCTCCTCGCGATCATCGTCGGAAGCCTCGGCGTCATGAACACGATGCTCATGACCGTCTTCGAGCGCACCCACGAGATCGGCATTCTCCTCGCGCTGGGCTGGAAGCGCATGCGCATCGTGCTCCTCGTCCTCTACGAATCGGCCATCCTCGGCTTCCTCGGGGGAATCTTCGGCGTCCTCATCGGCTGGGCCGCGCTCTCGATCCTGAAAACAACGCCCGCGATCAAGGGCATGCTCGAGCCTGATCTTGGACCCGATCTCATGATCAAGGCGATCTGCATCGCGGTGATCGTGGGCGTCGTCAGCGGCCTCTATCCGGCGTGGCGCAGTTCCCGCATGACACCCAGCCTCGCCCTTCAGGCTTGACGCGCCGGACGCCCGTCCTCTACCCTTAGCCATGAAACATCTCCGATTTTTCCTTCCTCTCGCGGCGTTCCTTTTCGCCTCGGCGCCCTCCCGAGCCGCCGAGCTTTCCGCCAGCGCCCTCGCCACGAATCTCAGCGAGGGCATCGAGGACGGCTCGTCCTCGGCCCGGCTCCGCATGGTCGTCGGGGACACCACCTTCCAGATCCGCCTCAAGGCCCGCCGCACCGCCGCGAAAAGCGACATTGTTTATCAGGTGCTGTTTCCGAAGGAGCGCAAGGGCGAGTGCTTCCTCCTCAGCCGGGAGCGCGGGAAGGCACCGACCGGCCATGTTTTCGCCCCGCCCTCCACGTCCAAGGCCCTCGGATCGGGTGATATGACGAATCCCGCCCTTGGCAGTGCCCTCGCCTACCAGGACATTATCGAGAACTTCTTCCGCTGGAGCAGCCAGAACCTGGTCGGGAAAGAGAAGATCGGGCGCGTCGACTGCGTGATCCTGGAATCGAAGCCCGGCTCGGGAGACGCCTCGCCTTACGGCTCGGTGAAGAGCTGGATTGATCCCGACAAGCTCGTCCCCCTGCGCGTGGAGAAATACGACGCGTCAGGCAAGCTCGCGGTGCGTATCGACACCGAGGACGTGGCCAAGAACGACGTCGGTCGGAACACGCCTTCCAAGCTCGCCATCCAGCGCGCGGGCGGCGGAGTGACCAAGATTGATGGTTCGAACATCAGTCACGACATTACTTTCACCGACCGCGATTTCACGGCCCCGACGTTCGCGGATCTCAAGATCCCGCGGTAAGACGGTACCCCGCCGGGAGGGGCTGTTTTTCACCCCCCCCTTCGAGACAGTCTGCGCGGCGGCATCGTCTTCGTCTCCGCGTTTCCGAGCCTCGCCGATGGACTCGTCCATGAGCATCCGCGTAATTTTCCGGTTGTGCGTGCGGGACTCGGCGAGGAAACCGGAGGCGCGTTGCCGTATCCTCGAGAAACAGCTTGAGACGTGCATGTATGGGCTTCGGTTCGAGGGCTATAGGAGCAGAACGAGGCCGTCCGAAGGAGCGGAGTCGAATCCATTGCCTCGCTGGTTCGTGGAGGGTACCGCCGGAAACATCAGTGGACGATTTCGCGGAAGGCGCACGGGCAAGTCTTTCTTCTCCCGAGGGCGGAAATGTGCTAGGAATTCCTTATGAATTCCCAGCCTTCCCCTGTCCGCCGTCTCCTTCCCGTTGCCCTCGCGCTCTCGCCGGTTCTTGCTGTCTCCTCCTTGCTGTTCGCGAAGAATGCGACCGTGAAGTTCGAGAAGCAGCGGATTACGGACAAGTTCTACGCCGAGGGCGCGGCGGTGGGGGACTTCAACAAGGACGGGAAGCCGGACATTGCCTGCGGCCCCTTCTGGTATGCCGGACCGGATTTCACGGAGGCGAAGGAGATCTACGAACCGGTGGCCTTCGATCCAAAGGCATATTCGAAGAATTTTCTTTCCTGGGGCTACGATGTCTCGGGCGACGGGTGGGACGATTACGTGGTCGGTGGATTTCCGGGGGAGGAGTCCTGGTGGTTCGAGAATCCGGCGGGAAAGGAGGGAGGTTGGCAGCGGCATGTGATCATTGCCGTGACGGACAACGAATCGCCCGACTTCGCCGACATCACGGGTGACGGAAGTCCGGAACTGATCTGTTCGCGCGACGGTTACTTTCTCTACGCGCAACCGGATCCGGCCGATCCGCGCAAGCCTTGGATCGAGCATCGGATCTCCGAGCAGGTCGCGGGCGGGAAGTTCACGCACGGACTCGGAATCGGCGACGTGGACGGGGACGGGCGGATGGATCTCCTCGAGAAGGGGAACTGGTGGAAGCAGCCGGAGTCGCTGGATGGCGATCCCGTCTGGCAGCGCTATATTTTTCAATTCACGGGGCCCGGAGGATCCCAGATGTACGCCTATGATTTCGACGGGGACGGGGACAACGATATCCTGACCTCGCTGGCTGCCCATGGCTACGGGCTGGCTTGGTTCGAACAGACCGACGACGGTAGCGGGAAGAAGGGGTGGGAACGGCATCTGATTATGGGCGAGAGTCCTGACGACAAGCCCTTCGGCGTCTCGTTCAGCCAGACGCATTCGATCGACCTCGTCGACATCGACGGGGACGGAGTGAAGGACATCGTGACGGGCAAGCGCTTCTGGGCACACGGGGGCGGCGATCCTGGCGGCAATGATCCGGCGGTTCTCTACTGGTTCCGGACGGTTCGCGGCGGAGGGAAATCCG
Source organism: Verrucomicrobiales bacterium (assembly GCA_024641425.1). GTDB lineage: Bacteria > Verrucomicrobiota > Verrucomicrobiia > Verrucomicrobiales > DEV007 > JAHEDC01. The sequence continues at coordinate 2,834 of JAHEDC010000076.1, forward strand.
GCGAAGCCACGTTCGAGCCGATCGAGATCGACAACGATTCAGGCGTGGGCACCCAGGTGTTGGCGGCGGATGTCACGGGCGACGGAAAGCCGGACATTGTGGTCGGGAACAAGAAGGGGGCGTTCGCGCATCGCCAGGTGGCGGCGGAATGACGGATCTGATCCTAGGAATCGATCTGGGGACGACGAATTCCCTCGTGGGCATCGTGGATTCGGGATTTCCGATCCTGCTCGCGGGGGCGAATGGCTCACGAATGACGCCTTCGGCGGTGTATTTCCCCGATGGCGAGGGGGAGCCGCTGGTCGGGGCCGAAGCCCTGCGCCTGCGAATGGCGAAGGGGGAGCGGGTGGTGACCTCGGTGAAGCGCCTGATGGGAACGCGGGAGACGGTAATGGAATGGGGTGGGCGGAAATGGGGGGCGGAAGACGTTTCGGCGCTGATTCTCGGGAAGCTGAAGCAAATCGCGGAAGCGGCGATGGTGGAGGAGACCGCCGGGAAACCCATCACGCGGGCCGTCATCACCGTGCCTGCCTATTTCAATGACGGCCAACGGAATGCGACGAAGCGTGCGGGTGAAAGGGCCGGATTGATCGTCGAGCGTATCGTAAACGAACCGACGGCGGCGGCGCTGGCCTATGGACTGGACAAACTGAACGAGAGTTCGAAGGTCGCGGTTTACGACTTCGGCGGAGGGACGTTTGATATTTCGATCCTCGAGCTGAACGAGGGTGTCTTCCAGGTGCTTTCCACGAACGGAGACACCCGGCTGGGTGGAGACGATATCGACGGGGAGATTGCGCGGGCGCTCTGGCGTCTGGCTGGCGGCGATGGGGACCGGGTGCCGGATTCCTTCGGGGAGGCGGCGCGTCAGGCGAAGTGTGCCCTGTCGGCGGCGGAGACTTTCCCGGTAAGGCTGCCCTTCTATGACGGCGAAAAAAGCTTCGAGCGGGAGATCACGCGAGAGTGGTTCGAGAAGGTCGCGCGAAAGGTGATTGAGCGGACGCGCGGGCATTGCCTGCGGGCCTTGTCGGACGCGGGGCTCGAAGCCCGGGCGCTGGACGCGGTGGTGCTGGTCGGCGGGAGCACGCGGATACCGCTGGTGCGCGCGCTGGTGCGCGAGGTTTTCGGGAGGGAGCCCGACGTGTCGCAGAATCCGGACGAAGCGGTCGCGCTCGGAGCCGTCATCCAGGCGGGGATTCTCTCCGGGGCGATGAGGAACATGGTTCTTCTCGATGTCACTCCGCTGTCGTTGGGGATCGAGACTTTCGGCGGACTCATGAACGTGATCATTCCCCGCAACACGACGATCCCGGTGAAGCGGGGCGAGCTTTTCACCAATGCGGTGGCGGACCAGTCCTCGATGCGCATCCGCGCGCTCCAGGGCGAGCGGGAATTGGCGCGGGACAACTGGGAATTGGGTGCCTTCGAGATTCCCTTCGAGGGGGGGCCACGCGGGAGCGCGCGGGTGGGCGTGCAGTTCGCCATCGACGCGAACGGCATCCTCCAGGTGCTCGCCCGCGACACCGCGACCGGGCGCGACGAGGTGCTGGAGATCCAATCGGCGGCGGTCGATGTGGGCGATGAAAAGGTTGAGGCCATGATCAACGAATCGGTCGAGCACGCTTTCGAGGACATGAACGCGAGACGGTGGACGGAAGGGAAGATGAAGAGTGACGAGCTGCTTCCGGCCGTCGATCAGGCGCTGGCCATGCTCGGGGATTCCCTTGACGCCGAGGAGAAGGCACGGGTGGAGGCGGCGGCGGCGGAAGTCCGCATGGCCTTGGAATCCGGAAGCGTGAGCCGTCTAAAGGCCGCGAACCAAAGTCTCGACGAGGCGACCGAGACGATGGCGGCGATGCTCGTGGAAAGGGCCATGAGCGGGATTTGATCCGGGGCCCGTCCCGGTCCCGGAATTACCCTTCGAGTTCGAGGAAGAACTCTGTCGCGCAGACTCCACAGGCGACATTCTGATTGAAATTCGCCCGTCGCACTTTGGTCCAGGTATGGCAGGAAGGGCAGCGGAAGAGGAGCCATTCTCCCCGCAGGAGCATGCCCGGTCCGGGACGGGAGACCGGCTCGGGTTCCCGATCGGTTGCTTCCACGAAGGAGGGAGGGGCGGTTGACCCTGGTTCGGTGGCGGCGGGCACGGTGACGACTTCCTTGCATTTCGGGCAGCGCATGCGGACGCCGGTTTTGCTGGCAGGTGCCGCCACGGGATTGTCGCAGCCCGGACAACGGAAGCGGATTTTTTCGGATGGGTTCATGCCATGGGAATCGCGATCAGTCACACTGAATGGGCATTCAACGCCCAATGGTCGCTCTGACAAGCGATTTCCGCATTTCATGGGTAGTCTTTTGGTTGATCGCGGGTATTCTTTCGGACGGACGACGGAGCCGAGGTGCGCGGTCGCTCCGGGAAGCCCCACCCCTAGGCCAAGAATGAGCGAACGCGAAGATCCATCCACGAATCCCGGCCACGATACCGGAAAGTCCCGCCCCATGCGGAATGAGGGCGCGGTGCAACCTTCGCCCGCGCGGCCCGCGCGGCCCATGCAGGCTGCTTCGAAACAGGGAGAAGGGGATGCCCGCGAGATGCGCCGTCTCGCTTCCGCCGCCTTCGGAGGCGCGGGCCGCGGAGACGGATTTCATTTCGGCTGCCCGGAGTGCGCGCATCCCATCACCGTGGAGCCAAGTGCCGCCGGTGCCCGGATCGCCTGTCCGGAGTGTGGTGCCCGCATTGACGTGCCCGATGTTGCTCCCGGCGGTCATGGTTCGGGGGGAGGGGGGGTGACACGTCCGGCCAGCCTCCCGCACGCGCGGTCGGTTTTTGGATCGGGCGAAACACAGGAAGTGCCGGCGGGAATTGAGTTGCGGCAGGCCCATGATGATCAGCATCGGTTGAATCCCGACCGGAAGGTGAAATTCGTCCCCTTCGAAGGGACGGTTGCGCCTGCCTATGATGCACCGGGGAGACGCGGTGCTTACGCTGGGCCGAACCGGGGTCCCGGTTGGATCAGGACCACCTTGGGGATCCTCGGGGTTGTTGCCCTCGGGGTGGGAATCTACGTATTCTTAAGTCGCGCGAAAGGGAGGCCAAAGGATCCTGCGACGCTTCCCGTCGGGGATAGCCTGAGCGCCGAAACGTCGGCGCTGATGGACTTCTACGGTGAATTCCGGGCGGCGCTCTCGCCCGATTCCCGGGCCGCCTTTGTGCGGCATCCTGAGATCACGCTGCCCCGGATCGTGAATTACTACCAGTTGAGGGGAATCGATCCTCCCTCGCCGATGCTTCTCCCCCACACCGCGGTGCCCGTGACAGAAGGAGGGATCCCGTTCATTCGCTGCGACGCCCAGTTCAAAAGCAGGAAGATCTCCGCGTATTTCGAGAAGACCGCGACGGGTGGTTTTCTTGTCGATTGGGAGAGTCTCATGGGCTATTCCCGTGACGAATGGGGGCTGTTCGTGGCCTCGGTCCCAAGCGATCCGCAGGAATTCCGCGCCTTTATCGCCGCCGACGAGTTTTTCGGTGATGAGTTTCCTGATCCGGCGAAGTCGAGTTGCGCCCGGATCTACCACCTCGACGGTTCGCATGATCTCTACGGATATGTGGAGCGGGACTCGGCTCTCGACGAGGTGATGAAGGAACTGGTGCGGCAGGCGAAGTCCGATGTCGAGAGTCCGGTTCCGTGCCGGGTGCGCGTTCGCTTCGTTCGTCCCGGGAAGAATGCGAAACAGGTGGAAATCCTGAGTCTCGCTCCCGGATGGCTGGTGCCGGTTGAGGTCGCGCCCGAACCCGAACCCGCGACTCCGCCCGCCCGCGAAGCGGTTCCTGCCGATATTCCGGGGGCTGAAACAAGCCTTAGACCGGAAAGCGATGTTCCCTCCGCGCCTGGTTCGGATCCGCTCCCGGAGGACGCGGAAATTCCGCGCGCGGAGCGACCGGACGCCGACACCAAAACAGAGGTTATTCCGTCGGCGATTCCGCTGGATCGCTAGGCGGCGGTCGGCGGCGCAGTCGCAGTTTCACCAGGGCGAAGAGCATTTGGAGCGAGGCGCGGAAGTTCACGCTCGACCCGGGGCTTTCCTCCCAGGAGATCGGCAACTCCACGACGCGCGCCTTCGCCGCGACGAGAGCGGCGGTGAGATCGACATCGAAGGCGAAGCGTCTCTCGCTGAGTCCTTCCCGGATGCGGTCGTAGCAGTGGGAGGGGACGGCCTTGAGTCCGCACTGCGTATCGCGACACGGGAGATGGAAGGCGCTGCGGACAAGAAAACGGAAAAGGTTCCCCAGAACGCGGCGGAGGGGGCTGCGTCTTACTTCGGTGCCCGGTTCGGCGACCCGGACCGCGTAGAGGCAATCTCGCGCGGGATCGAGGGTCGCGAGCTTTCCGAGGAATCGGGTGGCTTCCGAGGCCGAAATCGCTCCATCGGCATCGATGAAGGCCAGCCAGGCGGGCGGGGGACCGGATTCGCCCGCGCGGTCCCAACCGGCGTAGACCGCGCCGCCCTTGCCCAGATTCCTGCGCAGCAGGATGGGAGCCGCGAGGAAGGGATGGCATTCAGCCAGCGTGCGGCAGGTTTCGACGACGATCGCGCTTTCCTGCGCGCCCGAGCCGTCGTCGACCACGCGGAGGGTGGCGGCCACTCCCGCCGCCTCCACCGCCGTGCAGAGTTCCGCCAGGAAGGGCGGGAGGCGCTCGCTTTCGCGGTACGCGGGGATAACGAGCAGGATTTCCGGTGGATGCGGGGGCATGGCGCAAAGCCTAACACCGACCCCAAGCCCGACCAAGCGGGAATCCGGGGGCAAGGGGATGGCGGGGGATCCGCAAAGGGAAGTTGCCCGGTCCTCCGGTTGCGCGGTTCTGTCCGTGGGAATAGAGTGGACCACGCGTTGCTTTCCTTCCGCAACCGCAACCGCAAGCCTTAGCCACGAGACATGAGATTCCTGAGCCTTTCCTTCATCGCCTTTACCGCGATCTGTGCGTGGGGCTGCCGGACGACCGATTCCACTCCGAAAAGGGTCCACACCAGGGAGGACGAGGTTCCCTCCGAAGCCCCGAGTCTCAAGGCCGTTGCGGGAACATGGATCTTCCAGGATTTGGGCCCGAGCACGGTGGAATTCTCCCCGATCCAGGATCCGGCGAGGCTGACCCGCCGGCGATTGAGCGCGGCGAGGATTTCCATCGGGGAGGACGGGAACACGGAGTTGCTCCTGTCGGGGAACACGGCCGTCTTCAAGGTCGCGCTGCTTGAGGAAACACCCCGGCGGATCACCGTCGGTGTGCCGGAGGCCCCTCGCGAGGAGGCATGGATCTACGAGAAATCGACGCGCCTGCTCACCTGGCCGGTCGAGGTGAACGTGGACGGAGAAAAGGGGACGATGCCCGCCTACTTCAAGCGGCAGTAGGCGCTTGAAGTAGGCCGAAACGGAAAACGGCCGTCCGCCGGAATGAGGCGAACGGCCGAGGTACTAAGTTTTGATGGATGGCGTATCAGGATGGCGTCCGGAGAAGGAGTCGCCGTTCGATTCTAGCTCGAACCCTTCTCCTCCTTTTTCTCCTCGAAGCTGGCGACACCGTATTGCGTTCCCTTGAACGCTCCCTCGGCATCGGCTTTCGTGGCTGTTTTTCCGGTTTTCATCGTGACAGTCGCGACGTTGGTGGCAGCGTCGAATTCAACCTTGTCAGCATCCTTTATCTTTTGCAGTGCCGCACGGACACGCGGGGGACAGCCGACTTTTCACGTCACACCAGTGACTGCCACGGAATACGCCGTGGCTGCAGGTACCTTGTCGTCCGCCGTTACGGTTTTCACCGAGAACGAGAGCGACACCATCGTTGCGCACAGCGCAAGGAGTAGTGTTTTCATACCCCTCATGCTGCCAGAATGACGGTCCCAATGCAAACTTCATCCCCGAATAAGGAGAGCCTGGCCCAAAGGGGGACTGTGGGGATGGTCGCGGTCGGGATGCTGGGAGGTTCTGATTGCCCAGGGCAGGCTCTGAGTGTCTTTTTGGCAAGCCGTTTCATCGACGTTCGCGGACCTCCGACGAATTCCCACTGGAGAGATGGAGTGCCCTCGCAAGGTTGCCTTCGCTCATCGACCTGGCATTTCGGTTGGAGATCGCCGAGAAATCAGGGGGTGTCGAAAACGCGTTAGAAGCCCGGGTTTCCTCCCGCACCTGTCGCGTCGGTGAGCGTAAGAACGGATCCCGTGCCGCTCTTGGGGTCCAGGGTTCGCCGAGGGTGCCGGAGCGTTGGAGCTGGTACTGTGTCCGGGAAAACCCTCGATGGTGCGGGTGGCGGCGCTCCCGGATCTTATACTGCTGAGGATCCGGCGATCGTTGTCGAGAATGACGATGCCAGTGTGAGTAAGATTCGCCGGGAGGTTGGCGAAGATGGTACCGCTTACTCCAGCAAGATCGCTTTCGCGGGTGATGTGATTGCGGTTTGGGTCACGAGATTTTCGACGAGCCGGGTGTCCCCGTCATCGCGTGGCGGGCCCGCGTTCGAGACGATCTTCTTCCACGCGACCGCGGGATCGTCCATCGTTACGGGAATCGCGTCCGCGTTTCGACGCCGGTGCGGAGAGCGTGGTGTCGGTGCCGGTGGCCATCGCATAGCCTGCGTTCGTGCCATTGAGATTCGCGTCCTCGTTGCCATCCCTACGGCAGTGGTCGAAGGAGAGCGAGAAGTTCGGATTGCCGTGTCGATCGAGGAAGAACCGGCTCAAGGCGTAGCCCCGGATGTTTCCCGGCGGGCGGATGAAGGAACGGGTGTGATTCTGATCCCATTGGCCGCTCGCTGAATGCGATTCGAGTCCCTGCGCGTTCAGCGCCCACTGCATCGTCAGATTCTCCGGCGGGCCCCCGAGGGAAGAGATGTTCCCGTCGGTGGAGAACTTCATTGAGACGTGGTGGAGCACGCGGTTCGGGCCGCCGAAATCGAGATCCGCGCAGTCGCCGCGCCTACGCCTGGCATAGCCGCCATGCCGTTCCGCGCCCGGAAAGGCGGGGATTGTTTGTCCCGACGAGACGAAGCGCACGCGAGTAAGGGGGAAGATGGCAAGGATGGTCTGGGGCGAGAATAATTTTGAGCATGCACCAATAGCGTGAGGCTTCCCGCGGGAAGTGGCGAGCGCGGCTGCGAAAGAGACCGCGACAAATTCCTGATCGTGAATCAGAATGCTCCAACGAATTCAATAGCCATCATGAAAATCCTCCATTGCCTCTCTCTCCTGCCCCTCGTCTTCATCACCGCTCCCGCGGACGGGGTCGCCAGGGAACCTGTCCTGAGGAAAGGGGGGCGGCTTGCCATCGTGGGCGACTCGATCACGGAGCAGAAGCAATACAGCAAGTTCATGGAGACCTATCTGCTGGCTTGTGCGCCTCAGTGGGATATCCAGGTCTTTCAATTTGGGTGGAGCGGCGAGCGGGCTCCGGGTTTCGCCAGTCGTCAGGAAAACGACATGGCCTTTTGGAAGCCGGACATCATCACGACCTGCTTCGGTATGAACGACGGGGAATACCGCGCCTACGAGGAACGGATCGGTGATAGCTACGAGCAAGGAATGCGGGCGATCATTGATCGCTTCAAGAAGGATGGCGCGACCTTCGTCGTGGGCGGGCCCGGCGTGGTCGATAGCGAGACTTTCCGCCGCGAGGATCCGGATTTCGACAAGGTCTACAACGACAACCTCGAGCATCTCGACGCGATCGCACGCAAGCTTGCGGATGAGAACGGTTTCGCCCATGCCGGGGTCTTCGAGGATATGATGGAGGTGATGAAGAAAGCCAAGGCCGCGCTGGGCGCGCAGTACCCTGTGGCCGGCGGCGATGGCGTGCATCCCTCGGCGAACGGGCAATTGGTCATGGCCTACGCGTTTCTGAAGGGATTGGGGCTGGACGGCTCGATTGCCACGATCACGCTTGACTGGTCGAGTCAGTCTGCCGAGGCCAGCGAGGGTCACACGGTGATCGAGGCGGGGGACGGTGCCGTAACGCTTGAGAGCGCCCGCTACCCTTACTGTTTTTCCGGCAGCGCGGCGGATCCGAACGGCACCGCGAGTATCACACCGTTCCTTCCGTTCAATGACGACCTGAATCGTTTTATGTTTTCAGTGAGGAATCTTCCGGCGCCGAAGGCGGAAGTGCAGTGGGGTGATGCGAAGAAGGAATTTGCCCGCGAGCGGTTGGAGCAGGGGATCAACCTTGCGGCGGAGTTTCCGCAGGGGCCATTCAACGCGCCCTTCGAGGTCGTGATGAATGCGGTCGGCACCAAGCAGGGATTTGAAACACCTATGATCAAGGATCAAATCACGCGATTCCGGTATTTGAATGAAATGCTTCCCGGCGATGAGGAAGTCGCGCAGGCCATCCAGATGTTGAAAGGGAAACTCCAGGAGAAGGACGATGCATTGTATCGTGACGCCAAGGCGAGTGTGAAGCCCGTGCGACACACGATTTCCGTGCGTCTGCTGCCTTGATCCCGCATTGGATGGGGTGTTGTGCGCACCTGTTGGGGAAAGCCTGTTCTAGTCGACCGAATGCTGGATACGGACGATGCGGAAGTGGCCGGGGGCGCCGGGGGCGGGGAGGAGGGTGTCCCACCATTCGGCTCCGTCGTAGAGGTAGCGGATCTGGAGGCCGCGGAAGTGGCCGCGGAGGAGACCGATGCGGGCGGAGTCGAGGGTGAGGGGGGTGGCGGCAGGCTCGACGTGCTCGCGGGGGGCGTGTTTGGGGAGGATGCCGAGGACGCGGGTGAGGGCGGCGAGATCGCGGAAGAGGGCGTCGAGGTCGTCGCCGGCGAGGGTGGACTCGTGGAGCGGCGGCAGCGCGGCGGGGGCGGCGGGGGTTTCCTCGTCGGGGCTCATGGGGCGTCGGGAGCGGGCGCGATGGGTTCGGGCTCGGGTTCCGGCGCGGGCGGAGGAAGGGGCGTGGGATCGAAGGGGAAGGCGACGGGTTTCGCGAGGGCGCGGAGATCGGGGGCGCGCTGGTCAAGGGCGGCGGAGGGCGCGTGGCACTGGACGCAGCTCTGGCGTTCGGGATGGCTGGTGCGGATGGCATGGGCGCGGCCGGGGCCGTGGCAGCTCATGCAATCCTCGCGGAGGAGGCTGCGGTGGGGGATGGTGGGGGGAGCGCCCTCGTAGGCGCGGTTCCCGGCGAGGGTGGGGAAGGCGCCCTGGAAGGTGGTGGTTTCCTTCAGGCCGAGATCGGAGCGGGCGATGCCCTGGCCGGGGCCGGTGGAGGGAACGTGGCATTGCGTGCAGTTCGCGAATTCGGCATGGCTGATCCGGGGCGGCGTCTTTCCGGCGATGACGGGCTGGCTTTCCCGACCGTGGCAGAGGAGGCAGCTGGCGCTGGAGAGTTGGTCGACGGGATGCGGGACGACGGGTGGGGCTCCGTCGCAGGCGCGGCGGGAGGCGCGGACGGCGAGGGCGGCCTCGCGTTCGTCTCCGGTGGCGGCGGGTTGGGCTTCGCGGGACGGCTCCTGCCAGGCGATGTTGTCGAGCGTGTTCTTCCAACCGGCGTTGGGTTGGAGTCCGGCGGCGGGGAGTTCGGAGTAGGTGACGGCGCGGGGGACGGCGGTTTCGTTCTCCGGGCCGGGGTCGAGGGCGAGGGCGCGGGTTTCCATCGTGACCTCGGAGAAGTCGCGGGTTTGCCGCAGGCCCATGAAGAAGCCGCTGACGGCGGTGACGAGGATCATGGCCATGACCACGAGGGCGAGCCGGCCGTGGCCGGCGAAGTAGCTTTCGACGTCGCGGGGATTCATCGGGTGGTGGCGAGGGGTGGGGCCTTGCGGATGGTGGCGGCGCACTTCTTGTAGTCGGGCTCCTTCGAGACCGGGCACACGGCATCGAGGGTGAGGTCGTTGATGAGGAGGGTCTCGTCGAAGAAGGGCACGAAGAGGGAGCCGCGCGGCGGACGACCGCGGCCGTGGAGCCAGACGGGAAGGCGCAGTTCGCCCCGGCGGGTGGCGACGAGGGCAATGTCGCCGTTGCCGAGCCCGGCCTCGACGGCGTCGTCGGGGTGCATCTCGACGTAGGCGTTGGGCATGGCGTCGCGGAGCTGGGGGAGGCGCATCGTCATGGTGCCGGTGTGCCAGTGCTCGAGCACGCGGCCGGTGCAGAGCCAGAACGGGAATTCGGCGTCGGGTTCCTCGGGATGGGCCTCGTAGGGGCAGAACCAGATCTGGGCGCGGTCGTCGCCGCTCGTCGAGTGGTAGAACTGGATCTCCTTGCCCTCGGCGACGAAGGGGTCGTCGAAGCCGGAGAAGCGGTAGCGGGTCTCGCGCCACGAGCCGTCGGGCTGCTCGACGACGGGCCAGCGGAGGCCCTGGGCGGCGGCGAGGGTGTCGTAGGGCGCGAGGTTCTTGTGCTTCATGGTGGTGAACGGGCGGTATTCCTCGTAGAGCGCCTTGTCGACGTTCATCCCGTAGTAGCGGCTCCAGTCCCAGACCGGGAATTCGTTGCCCTCGGCGTCGGCGACGTGGAAGAGGAAGCGCCCGTCCTTGTCCTTCATGCCGGGCATTCCCAGATCGAAGAGGCGGCGGGCGAGGGCGAGCGTCATCCAGCAATCGTCGCGGGCGTCGCCGGGCGGCTCGACCATCTTGAACCACTGCTGGGTGCGCCGTTCGGAGTTGCCGTAGATGCCGTTCTTCTCGACCCACATCGAGGCGGGGAGGACGAGGTCGGCCAGTTCGGTTGTCGCGGTCGGGTAAACGTCGGAGACGATGAGGAACTTGTCGGCGAGGTTCTTTTTCGCCTTGAAGATCTTGTGGAGGTTCGGCAGGGACTGGCCGGGATTCGTGACCTGGACGAGGAGGGTGTCGATGTCGCCGCCGTCCGCGGTGGGGGTGCAGAACTTCTCCCACATGAGGACGGTGTGATAGCCGGGGGTGGGGTTGATGCGTTCGTGCTCGACGTTCCACAGGTCCTCGCACTGCTGCCGGTGTTCCTCCTTCGCGATGAGGCGGCCACCGGGCAAGGCGTGGCAGAGGGTGCCGACCTCGCGGGCGGTGCCGCAGGCGGAGGGCTGGCCGGTGAGGCTGGTCGGGGCGTCGCCGGGCTTGCCGAAGTGGCCGCTGAGCAGGTGGATGCCGTGCACCAGGCGGTTGATCGCGGTGCCGCGCGTGTGCTGGTTCATGCCCATGCACCAGAGGCTGGTGATCTTCACGTCGCGGCGGGCGAAGAGTTCCGCGAGGAGGGTGAGTTGCTCGGCGGGTAGGCCGGTGAGCTTCGCGGTGTATTCGAGGGTGTAAGGCTCAAGCGCCTTCCGGTAATCGTCGAAGGAGATGGCGAGGCCGAGGAGGCTGGACGGATCGGGGTCGGCGCGGAAGGCGCAGAATTTGTCCACGAAGTCCTTGTCGTAGGTCTCGTTGTAAACGAGTTCACGGGCGATGAAGTTGGCGATGGCGAGGTCGGTCTGCGGGCGGAATTCGAGATAGTGGTCGGCGAATTCGGTGGTGCGGGTGCGGCGCGTGCCGAGGTCGATGAGCGTCACTTTCTCGCCCCGCGTGCGGCGGTCGATAAGACGGGAGAAAAGGACGGGGTGCATCTCGGCGGGGTTGTTGCCCCAGGTGATGACGACATCGCAGGCGTCGAGGTCGTCGTAGCAGCCGGCCGGTTCATCGACACCATAGGTCGAGATGAATCCGGTGACGGCGGAGGCCATGCAGAGGCGGGCGTTGGGTTCGAGGTGGTTGTTCGAGAGCCCGGCCCGCATGAATTTCTGCGCGGCGTAGCCTTCGGGGATCGTCCACTGGCCGCTGCCGTAGAAGGCGAAGCCCTTGGGGTTGTCGAAGATGCGCTTGGCGATGACGTCGAGGGCCTCGTCCCAGGTGATCGGGTGCAGTTTGCCGTCGCGCCGGAGGAGGGGCGTGGTAAGGCGGTCCTTGCCGTAGAGGATGCCGCCGACGTGGTAGCCCTTCACGCAGAGCAGGCCCTTGTTCACGGCGGCCTGCTCGTGGCCGGCGATGGCGACGACCTTGCCGTTCTCGACGCCGACCTTCACGTGGCAGCCAGTGCCGCAGAAGCGACAGGGGGCTTTGTCCCAGGCGATGCCGCCGCCGGGAGCGGTGGCGGCGGTTCCGGGTTCGGCGGCTCCGAAGGCGCGGCAGTGCACGGTGGCGGCGGCGGCGGCCATGGCGCTGGTGCGGAGGAAATCACGGCGTTGCAGGGGAGTATTCATGGCAGGGAAGGCTGGGCGAAGGGGCGGGCAGGTTTGGCGTCGGGACGCGGGGCGGTTTCCTCCGATTCGGGGAAGCCGACATAAACGACATCGGCGTAAATGACGCCGGGAAGGGACTCGATCCACTGGTGGAGGTCGCGGGCGGCGCGGGGATCATCGCTATCGACGACGACCGGGAGCCAGCGCCCGTGGCCGTCGCCGAGGGTGACGCGGGCATCGGCGCGCAGATCGGCCAGCGCCTGCCGGACGAGGACGGGATCGTCGTGCAAGGTTAGGGCGATTCCGGAGACGGGCATGGCTCGGCGGGGGTGGTGGGTGCGGGTGCGGGATGTTCGCGGAATTTCCCGGTGATGATGGGAATGGCGATCTTCAGGAGCGCGGTGTAGATGATGAGCCCGAAGGCCCAGACGCTGGCCGTGACCTGCCATTCGACGGGGCTGGGCTGGTATTCGACGATCTCGTGGAGGGTCGAGGGGATGAAGCCGGGAATGATCAGGCCCATGCCCTTTTCGATCCAGATGCCGGCGAAGGCGAGGGCGCAGGCGAGGATGAGGCGCACCGGACTTTCGAAGATTTTTCGCGAGAGAAGCAGAACGGCGGCGATGACGGTGAAGGCGACCGAGGACCAGATCCAGGGCACGAGGGCGTGGTGCCCGTCGTGGCCGAAGTAGAGGTAGTTCGCGGCGGTGGCGTGGGTGCCGCCGGTGTAGAAGGCGGTGAAGACCTCCGAGGCGAGCATGAGGATGTTGATGAGGATCGTGACCCGCATGATCTGCACCAGCGTGCGCACCGCGCCCTTGCCGATGCGCATCTGCGTGAGGTGCCGCAGGGCGAGGAGGACGACGATGATGAAGGCCGGGCCCGAGACGAAGGCGGAGGTGAGGAAGCGCGGCGCGAGGAGGGCCGTGTTCCAGAACGGTCGCCCGCCGAGGCCGCAGTAGAGGAAGGCGGTCACGGTATGGATCGAAATGGCCCAGGCGATGCTGAGGAAAACGAAGGGGACGTACCACTTCGGATTCGGAGTCAGCCCGCGGAAACGGGTGTAGAGGAGGTAGCCGCAGATGTGGAGGTTGATGAGCAGGTAGCCGTTGAGGACGAGCACATCCCAGGTGAGCATCGAGAGGGGGAAGTGGAATTTCCCGATGAAGGGAATGAGATGCCAGAAGCGGTCGGGCCGTCCGAGATCGGCCGTGACGAAGAACATGCTCATGAGAATGGCCGCGATGGCGAGGAGTTCGCCGATGATGACGACGTCGTGCATGTCCTTCTCGTGGTAGAGATAGGCCGGAATGACCATCATGACGCCGCCGGCGGCGAGACCGACGAGAAAGGTGAAGTTCGCGATGTAGAGGCCCCACGAGACGTGGTCGGTCATGTCGGTCGCGACCATGCCGTCGCGCACCTAAATGGCCCAGGCGTGCGCGCCGGTGAGCCAGACGGCGGTGAGGAACGTCATCCAGGCGTAGTAGGTCCAACTGCCGTCGGTGGCGAGTTTCAGGGCCCGGAAGAGGAATCCTCCGTATCCGAAGGGCCGGAGGGGCGCGGCGGGAGTCGTGAGGGCGGGAGTGGACATCCTACTTGTCGAAGAAATAGAAGAAGTTGGGTTGGGTGCCGAGTTCCTCCTTGAGGACGAAGACGCGCTTGTTCTGGATGACCCAGCGGAT
>JAHEDC010000077.1:0-12741 GCA_024641425.1 Verrucomicrobiales bacterium
GCCTTCGTCTTCTCGATGAAGGCGAGCAACCCGAAGGTCATGATCGAGGCCTACCGGCTCCTTGCCGCACGCCTGGCCGATCTTGGCGATGGCTGGAATTACCCGATCCACCTCGGCGTCACCGAGGCCGGCGATGGCGAGGACGGACGGATCAAGAGCGCGATCGGGATCGGCTCGCTGCTCGCGGACGGGATCGGCGACACGATCCGCGTCTCGCTCACCGAGGATTCCGTCCATGAGATCCCCGTGGCGCAGAAGCTCGTCGCCATCCAGGAAAGCTGGACTGATGGGCGCGGCGTCGAGACCGACCTGACGAAGGCCTCCTTCGATCCCTACGACTATGTGCGGCGCCCGACCCAGGAGATCGGGATTCAGGGCGTGCCCCTCGGAGGCGAACAAACGATCCGGGTCTTCACCCACCGCCGAAAATGGGACGCGGTCGCGCACAAGCTCGCGCAACTGGGGGACTTCCAACCCGAGATCGTGCTCGAGGATGCTCCGGTGCGTGCGATCGACCCGCGCGACGAGAGTGAGGTTTTGCTCTGGAACGAGAGCGATCCCCCCCAGCTCCTCACTGTCCGCGACGGCCTCGACATTCCGGTCATCGCCGCCTTCCGGCTCCTGGCGGCGAAGCTCAGTCCCCGACATTCGATCCTTCTCAAGGACACTCTGACCCCCTCCGGGGATGCCACCGCCGATTTCACCACGGCGCTCCTCACTGCGAGCCGGAACATCGGCTCCCTGCTCTGCGACGGGATCGGCGATGCCATTCTGATCCAGGGCGAGGAAGCGCCCGGCCAATCGCTCCGCCTCGCCTACAATGTCCTCCAGGGTGCGGGCGCGAGGATCTTCAAGACTGACTATGTGGCCTGCCCGAGCTGCGGGCGGACGCTCTTCAACCTCCAGGAAACCACCGGTCGCATCCGCGCCGCGACCGGCCATCTGAAGGGCGTGCGCATTGCCGTCATGGGCTGCATCGTCAATGGCCCGGGCGAGATGGCCGACGCCGACTTCGGCTATGTGGGCGGCGCGCCAAACAAGATCAACCTCTATGTCGGCAAGACACCGGTGAAGTTCAACATCCCGCAGGACGAGGCCGTGGAGCGACTGGTCGATCTCATCCGCGAGCATGGAAAATGGGTCGAGGCACCCGCAAGGGCCGAAAGCGCCTGAACAAGGTTTCATGATGGTGAGAGGAACACGGCGGTTACCGGGAGGCGCGACAATCTCGTATCTTGCCGCCGCCGCATTCGGCATCGCCTTCGCCGCCCTCGCCGTCCAACATCTTTCGGGCGTCCTCGGCCACCGCGAGATTGACATTGGAAATCGTTCGGACCGACCGGGACTGCGGAAATTCAGCGCGCGTGGCGGCCACTACGGCGGCCTCATTCCGGATCCTTACCGCACCGACCTCGTGACCCGAACCGCGGTCGTCCTGGAGGACGGCAAGCCCCTTCCCCACCGCCAGACGTCTATTCGGAGCGTGAACGATGGCTTCGGACGTTTCGCCATCACGGCCAAATACGCGCACTTTCTCCCGCTCGACGGCGGCGATCCCAATACGAACGGACACGCGTATACCCTCCGCGTCCCACGTCTCGTGAAGCCACGCGTTCTATGGGGCCTTTTCGCGGGCTGCCTGCTTTTCCTCGCGGTCGCCCAGAGGCGGCTTTCCGCACTTCCTCCGCCGCTCGGCGACCGTGCCTGGGACGGCTTTCGGAAACGTCCCTGGATTGAGTTCGCCCTGATGGCGATCCTCGCCCTGGCCGGCGCGTTCTGGGCATCGCTCCGCTACGCCGATCTCTCCAATGGCGGGCTCTGCGTAATGGGCAAGCCTTACAGCGACGCGATCGGATGGCACGAGGTGGCGGCCAACCTCAGCGCGGGACTCGGGTTCAGCGGCGCGTTTTCCGACAATCGTCCCTTCTACCCGCTCCTCCAGTCCATGGTCTTCCTCGTCGCCGGAGAGTCGCTCGCAGTCGCGCAGGCGACCAATCTCGGGCTCCTCGCCCTTGGCGCCGTCTTCGTGTACTACGCGACGCGCCGGTTTTTCCCGGCTTCCGGAGTTGCCGCGGGAACCTTCGCCTTCGTCCTCGTCGCACCGGAATACCAGACGATGGCCCCGACCCTCCTCACCGAACTGCCGGCCTACGCGGTTGGCGCGGTCGGACTCTACCTCCTCGCCCTCGGCTGCGCGCCCGGCGACTCGCGGTGGCGCTCCTGGTTGCTCCTCCTCGCGGGGGTCCTCCTCGGATTCTCAAACCTCGCGCGGCCCTTCACCCTCCTCGCGCTTCCCCTCGCCGCCTTCATGGTTCTCTACGCGGGCGTTTCCTCCCGCTGGGGCTGGCGGAAAACCTTGCTGCGGGGCAGTATTCTCGGAGTCGGCATTGTTCTTGTTTTCCTGCCATGGGCGCTCCGCCAGAAACGGGTGACCGGCTCCTGGTCCCTCTCGATCAACAGCGCCGAACTCCTTTACGGCGCGGCCATGCCCGACGGTGGAGGAAAATGGAACCCGCAACAATTCGAGGAGGCGAGAGCTGCGGGCATCGACTCGAACGACCGCATCGCCCTCGCCCGATACTTCTCCCAGCGTTTCGGCGAAACCGTCAGGGCCGATCCCACCGGATACGCCGGTCGCATGCTGGAAAACTACGTCCACTACCTCCGCGAGTTTTCCATCGAGCACTCCGCCACCGAGAGCCTCCTCGCCCTCGCGGTCCTTTTCGTTCTGGGCGCGGCGGCCCTGCGCTCGCGATCCGTTCTTCCCCTTCTCGGTTTCCCGCTCTTCTGGCTCCTCGGACGCTGGGCCGACGGGTGGCGCGGCTACGAACTGGTGCCGTTCGCACTCGTCGTGCTTCTCGTCGGAGGGGGGAAACGTGTCCGAATGGGAGTCCTCTTCGCCTTCATCTTCATCGCCGCGACCGGCGTACTCAGTGCTCTGGTGGGGAATCTCGGATACCGCCGCGGCTTCCCGATTATCGGATGGATCTTTTTCGCCCTCCTCCTCGCGAGCGCGGTCGTTCTGGCGAATGGTTGGAGCCGAGGAGTGCTCGCCCTCGCCTCCCGATTCAACCGGAGGCGCCCTCTTGCCCATTCCGTCGATTCCCCCTTGGCCGCGGAAGGCAGAGCACCCCTCCTGCTGGCTCTTTCCTTTCTGGGATGCGTTCTCATCGGCTGTCTCGCCCTTGGGGCACGCCCATACATGGGGAAGCATTCCGCGCCCCAAGGACTCGACCTGAAGGAAACCATTCGTGCCGAAGCCATCGAAGCGACCCGCCTTAAGGAGCCTTCACTCCGCGATCTTCCGCCGGAACAGATCTACTGCGAAGTCGTCGAGCTCGGTGACTTCCGCTGGGAAATCCCCGGTGCCTATGACGCCGGACATTGGTCCCGCCTTTTCGAACGCCGTCCCGGTTCCCGCACCACGGTCTACGTCTATCCCGGCGTTCACCGCCGACCCGGCATTGGCCTCATCGGCGCACACTTCCTCGGGAACCTGGACGGCATCCCCAATCACGCCCCCTATATTCTCGTCGGCATCCTCAATGAGGATCCCAACGCCCCGCTCGGTCACGATCCGGTGGTGATCGAAGGACTCGCCCTCTTCCCCTACTCCCCGGAGGAGCCCTTCTCCGCGGTCGACGCCCGGTTCTTTCCTCCCGGCTACGCGGCGCTCGAACTCTTCCCGGCCGGAAAGGACGATTGACACGCGGCACCGGCGAATGCTTTCATCCGCTCGCCAGCTGATGCCGGCACCCTCCGATGAAACCGATTCGACGGCACCGCCGGTTTCCCACCTCCAAATTCTTGCGAGTGATCGCGGCGATCTTCGTCTCCCTCCTCTGCCTCGCTGTCGTGCAGAAAACAGCCGGCGTCCTTTTCCACAAGGAGATCGACATCGGCGTGCTTTCCTCCAACGCTCAACGCCGCCGCTTCAATCCCCGGGAAAATCATTTCGCCGCCCTCATTCCGGAAAGCTACCGCACCGATCTCGTGATGGCGCGGGGAATCGTCCTCGAAGACGGAATTCCGCTGCGCCTGCGGAGGCCTTCCATTGATGCTCTCACAACCTCGTTCGCGAGCAGTTATGCCCTCACTCGAAAATACGTGCATTTCCAGGCGAGCGATGGCAGTGATCCCAACAAGAACGGAAAGCGCTACACTCTCAAGGTTCCCCAACGCGTCAAATCGGGTCTCCTGTGGGCCCTTTTCGGGGCCGCTGCGCTCACCACGCACCTCGCCTTCCGGTCCGGAATCCGGACGGCCTCTCCCCGGCCGGCGCTGCGGAACGGGCGATTCACGCCGTGGCTTGAAGGCAGCGTCGTCCTCACCCTCGCTTTCGCCGGCGGTGCTCTCGCCTTGTTCCGCTTCTCCCACTATTGCGACGGCGGGCTCTGCGTCCTCGGAAAACCGTATAGCGACGCCATCGGCTGGCACCAGGTGGCCGTCTTCCTGCACGGGGGCCTTGGCTTTACGGCGTCCTACTCCGACAACCGGCCCTTTTACCCGATCTTTCAGGCGATGGTATTCCTCCTCACCGGCCCTTCCGTGGCCGCGGCCCAGTGGACCAATGTTGTCCTCCTCACGCTGGGCGGCTTTTTCGCCTATGCCACGGCCCGGGAACTCTTCTCCCGCCCCGTTGCCATCTGCACGCTCGCCTTCGTCCTCCTGGCCGAGAACTACCAGCATATGGCCCCGATGCTTATTACCGAAACTCCGGCCTACGCCTTCGGAGCGGTCGGCATCTTCCTTCTCGCCTGCGGCTGCTCTCCGGAACCAAGGAAGCTTCGTCTCTGGCTCCTCTTTCTCGCCGGCGCCTTCCTCGGCTGTTCGAACCTCGCGCGACCGCACACCTTGTTCGCGCTCCCACTCAGCGGCTTCGTCATTCTCCACGCCGGTCTCGCCGGCCGGTGGGGCTGGCGTCCGATCCTGCTCCGCGGCACCCTTTTCGGCATCGGCATCGCGGTCGTCTTCCTGCCATGGGTGATTCGGGAAAAAGCGGTCCACGACGTCTGGGGCATCTCGCTCAATAGCTCGGAAATGCTCTATGCGACCGCCTCCACCCACGGAGGAAAGTGGAATGCGGAGGAATTCGACGAAGCCGCGGCCGATGGTTACACCAAGGACGACCCCGCCGCGCTGCACAAATACTTCGGGCGGCGGCTCGCAGAGAAGATCAGGGCCGATCCCGCCGCCTATGCCTCGACGGTCGGCCACGGCTTCGTCGATTTCTTCCGCGCGCTCACTATCGAGAAGCCGTTCATCCTCTGTATTCTTGCCCTCGGTGTCCTCGCGACCCTCCTCGCGGGAGCTTGGAACACGCGCTCCGCCCTACCTCTCCTTGCCGCTCCCGCCTTCTGGTTTCTCGGCTCCTGGGCCGACGGTTGGCGTGGCTACGAACTCCTGCCTCTCGCCCTTCTCGTCCTTCTCGTCGCGGAAGGAAAACGCGCGCGCAATGCGGTCCTGATCACCGCCATTTTTCTTGTCGGCACCGGCGTGCTGAGCGCCATGGTGGGCAATTTCGGTCTCCGGCGCGGAGAACCTATCATCGAGTGGATCTTTTTCATGGCCCTGACGGCAGCCACCCTCTCCCTCACGAAACTCTGCTGCCGATGGCTTGCGAAATCGCCTCTACGGTCCGCGCCCACCGCGTCCCAATCCCCACGGGGCTCCATTCTCCTCGCCCATGCCGTCTTCGGATTCCTGCTCGTTGCCGGAAGCGGCCTCATCATCCGCCATTGGGTGGCTTCCCCTCCGGAAACCGAGATCGCTCACATCGACGCAACCACCCGCAGCCAGGCCATCGCCATCGCTACCACGCGCTTTCCCGAACTGGCTTCCACCCCCGCGGCACTCTCCTATGCCGAACTCGTTGTGATCAACGACTACCGCTGGGAGATTCCCGCTCGGTCGGAGGTCGGGCATTGGTCGCGGCTCTTCGAGCGGCGAAGCCAAACCCGGACTACCGCCTTTGTGCACGAAGGAGTCAGCCCGCATCCCCGTTCGAAAATGCTGGGCACGCATTTCCGCGGCTCCCTCGACCGCGTCGAAAAGCAGCATCCCTATGTCCTCGTTGGTCTCCGTAACGCGGTGCCCGATCCTCCCATGGGCCACGACGGACTGGTCATCGAAGCCCTTGCCCTCGTTCCCTGTGATTCCAATGGCCAGAACCTCGACCCCGGCAATGCCCTCACGTTTCCTCCCAGCCGCGAGGCCCTCGCCCTGATCAGTCCCGCTCGCCTTGGGAATTAGAATCCGTTCGCGTCTTCTCCGCCCGCTACTTCCCGGGTCATGCGCCCCCCCTTCGTGATCCGGTAGAGGTATCCCGGGCGTCCGATCTCAATAACCTCCGGATTCGCCCTGTAGCCAACACCGGGCCACACCGGCAGAGGCGTCTCAACCGCAAGGCCAAAGAAGAGGATGAAGGCAGGAGCCCCACCAATGGCAACGGCGCGGCGTCTTCCCGCCAGCGCCGCCAATCCGATGGCCGTCAGAATGCAGAGAAAAGGCAGCATGTAGATGAGATACCAGTGGTGAAGCCATAGTCCCGCAAAAAGGCGCTGATGCAGGAAGGCGAGCAACGGGGCCAGAAGCCCGGCGCCAATCACCAGGAGCGCCCGGGGATTCTCTCGCGACAGGAACACGCCTCCGCAGGCGGTAAGCAGGGGGAAGACGACAAAGGCGAGCACCGCGCCGAGCGGGTGTTCGGGAAGAAAACGCTCCGTGACATAGGCTCCGATGTCCCTCTCCGAGGGATCCCCCGCATGCCACCAATCGACCTCCGGAAGGGCGTGTCCGCTCCCGTACGCGCTCACGATGGTGAACGCCCACTCGGCGTTCAGCTCGCTCCGCGCGAACTTGTTCTCCAGAAAGTCCTTCGCCTGGACGACCACCGGGAGCATCACCTGCAGGAAGAGCATCGCCGAGCAGATGGTGACAAGTCCGAAGCGCACGAAAGGAGCACGGTCGCCTCGGCGGATCAAGCCGACAAGGAAATAGGCGCCGAGCAATCCATTCATCGCGAGGGCGAAGTATACCGCCCCCTGATAGGACCAGAGCATCGCCACCTGGCTGAGCCCGTAGCCGATCCACGGCCGCCAGCCGGGAACGCGGATTCCCCGATAGGCGAAAATCGCGGCCAGGGTTGCGAACAGCATGACGAAGCCGTACCCCCGCGCCTGGGAGTGGTAATCGATCGCCATGGGATGGAGCGCGACGAGGAAGACCGCGACCGCCGCCGCCACTGGGAAGCCGATGGAATAGAGAAAGCGCCAGATCACCCCCATGAGGAGCACGCCGGACAGGAGCGAGGGCAGGCGCATCATCCAGAGATTGAAGGAGTCCGGAGCCCCACCCGAAAGCGCCCTCCAGAAATCCATCGAAGCCCGCGCCACCGCTCCGTAGAGAGCCGGATTGTTCGCCTGCCGGTTCTCGAAAAAGGTGTCCCGCCAGCCCAAGCCGACCCATTTCTCCCCCTCGACGGTCACATCGACGTAACCGTGAATGCTGCGCCTCAAATTGTCCTGCTCGTCGAAGAGCAACGGTCTCTCCATCATCGGTAGCCGCAAGGCAAGACCAGCAACCATCGCGAATCCGAACGAGCACCAGGCCCAGCGCGTCGGCCGCATGGACTGGATCTTGCCGGGCTTTCCCGTTCCTCCATCCCCGGAAAGCCAGCCCACCCACAGCGGGCTCGTCACGAGCATCGCGGCCAGGAGTCCCGCGTTCAACGCACCCGCCTTCCAGAGATAAACCTGGGCGAAGTAATCGGTCGGAAGGCGTTTCCGACGCCCGTTCTCGAAATCCTCCAGGTATTGGGGTGCCCTTCCATCCCAGGGTTGGGCGGCGTTGTTCAGAATGACGCAGGCGGCGACCAGGAAAAGGCCCAGCACCGCCGCGACAAGGACCCGCCGCCGATTCAAGGGACTGAGGCCGCGGAACCCCGCGCGGATTCTGGCACTGGCTGGAAGCATCCGGCGGGAACGTAGATTCCGACTCGGCGCGGGGCAATGCTTTTCCGACGCGCCGG
Organism: Verrucomicrobiales bacterium; assembly: GCA_024641425.1. Taxonomy (GTDB): domain Bacteria; phylum Verrucomicrobiota; class Verrucomicrobiia; order Verrucomicrobiales; family DEV007; genus JAHEDC01. Next base: position 8,030 of record JAHEDC010000077.1, read on the forward strand.
GTATTTGCCTGTGCGGAAATTCGTCAGGGGACAGAGGGTGCCTTATCGCCTATCCTCTGCCTGTGAAACGAAGTAAACATAGCGTCCTCTACGACAGCGACTGTCCGCTCTGCACCTTCCAGATGCGGCTGCTCACCTGGTTGGACTGGCTCGACAAAGTGCGGCTGGTCGCGATCAACGACCCCGCCGCGTCGGGCATCGCGCCGGAGCTCACACGCGAGCAGCTGAGGGAAGCCATCCATTGCGTGACCCCCGACAACCGGATTTACCGGGGCGCACGCTGTTTCCGCTTTCTCGGCTTCCGGCTCCCTCTTCTCCTGCCGCTGGGCCTCTTCCTTTGGATCCCCGGCGTCATCTGGGTCGCCGAGAAGGTCTACATGGCGATCAGCCGCAACCGCCATCTCCTGAGCAAGGTCTTCGGGTGCAAGGGTGCCTGCAGCATCCTGCCGGAACGGATTCGGGACAAGGATCCAGGAAGCTCCCTGAACAAGTCCGAGGACGGAACGGGATCGTGAACGCGCTCCCGTTTCCGGAATACGTCCGCGCGTTCGTCCGTCGGATTCCATGGCGGCAGACCCCTGCTCCCCTTGTCCCGGCAATTCTGGCAGTGCCATGTTCTCCACCTTCGTCTTTCCAAGGAATCGGTTCCACCGGACAGCGCCCGGCGCGGTCCTGGCCGCCGCGTTCGCCATCGCAACGGTCTCAGCCCAGGAATCGGGAGAACGTTCCTTGTTCGCGGGATTGTTCGGATCCAACTCGTCGGAAGCCGGCGTCCGGGTAAGCACGCACACGACCCGCACCCGCGATGGCTGGGGGCTCTCGTTGAACCGCTATCGGATGCGACACGACGGCACGGGGAAACCCACGGCGGCGGTCATCCTCTGCCACGGTTTCAACATCAACAACCAGTTCTGGGACCTCGACGAGAATACCTCGCTCGCCCGCTACCTCGCCGAAAGGGGTTACGAGGTCTGGGCGCCGTCGTTGCGCGGTTCCGGTCGAAGCTCGAAGCCGTTGATTTCGCGAGTGCGCGGACTCGCGAGGCTGGACACCGCGAGCGTCCGCGACACGGTGCCTTCGCGTGGAGTCGAGGTCGCGCGCGGCGGCTGGACCGTCGACGACCACGTTCGATACGACGTGCCTGCGATCGTGGAGTACGTCCGCGAACAGTCAGGCTTCGACCAGGTCTACTGGATCGGTCACAGCATGGGCGGCATCATCATGTTCGCGTATCTGGAAACCGCCGTGCAGGCGAAGATCGGCGGCTTCGTCTCGGTCGGCTCGATGATGGTCCTGCCCGATCCCCTCACGCCAAACCTCCGAAAGATCGCGAACCAGGAACCGATCCTCACCGCTTCCCTGCTCATCAATACGACCATTGCCTCGCAGCTGAGCAACATCACGTTGGGCGCGGTGAAGAGTCCCATCGAAGCCGCCCTGCTCACCCGAAGCAACGTGGAGGCCCGCACCCTCCGGCGTTTTCTCCGGAACGGAATCGACGACACCTCGCCGGGCGTCGTGGGGCAATTCGCCGACTCGATCCGGGCCGGCGAGATGCGCTCTCGGGACGGAGGATTCAGTTACACCGGGAACCTATTCCGCGTGACGGTGCCGATCCTCTTCATAGCCGGAAGCGCGGACGGTTTCGTCACTCCGGGCATGCTCCGGGCCTCCTACGATGCGGTTGGTTCAAGCGACAAGGAGATTGTCCTCTTCTCCAAGGCGAACGGCGCTTCCACCGACTATGGTCACTGCGACCTTCTCATTGGCGTGAACTCCCGTCGGGATGTCTTCCCCCGAATCCGCGATTGGCTCGACCGGAAGGCGGTGCCGCACCCGTGACGGGACGGCGGGAATGTCACTGCTTCGGATAAAAAAGCCCGACCGTGAGGGCCATGCCGATGCCCCAGAGAAGGATGGCCCCCGACACGAAGTAGGGATAGATCATGAGGACCAATCCGAGGACGATGGGCCGGAGGGCAACCACCTTTTTACCATAGATGAAAGCCGCGAGTCCGATGGAGCCGAAGACGATCATCGCAAAGAAGGCGGCAGGAGCGGGCATGATTTTGGTGCACGCAAAACTACTCGCGGAATGAGATCACCACAAGGGCCGCGAACGGGCCCTGGTGGCCCACCCATCACGGAAAATCCGGCCACCTCCAGATTTGGCCCCGGTTTCAGAACTGCGCGAGATACCATTTCCCGCCTTCCTGGACCAGCTCCATCGTTTCCTTCTTCGTCCCGTTCGGCCCGAAGAGGAAATCAACCTCCGCTTTTTTGCCATCGACCCGGGCCTTGCCGGTGATCTTGCCCTTGGCGAAGTATTCCGTGAATTCCTTCTGCTTGTCCGCCGGCGCCTTCGCGACCCCGCAGACGTCCTTCACGTCGCCATCGCATTTGCCGCTGGGCGGAAGAAGGGCGGCGAGACCGGCAAGTTCCCCGCTTCGGGCCGCTTCGAAAACCGCGCCCAGAACCTTCTCGGGAGTCGATTGATCCAGCGCTGCGGTCACGGCGGCCTCCGGCTTTTCCGAAATCTCGAATAGCACCCGCGAGGTGCCCATTCGGGCGATGACCACATTCATCCCGTAGCGCCCGGGAGCAAGCTTCGACTTGTCCATCGTTTCCGCGAGCGTGAATTTCGTGGAGTCCGCCAGAATAATCTTCGGAGTGGCCCCCTCCTTCGGGCTCCCGTTCTCATCGACCGCGAAGAGGTTCACGATCACGTTTCCGGCGGGGCCATCGACGACGACCTCGACCTCGGCATCGGCACCAACCGCCTTGGCAACCTTCGCGAAGATAGCGGCCTCGGGTTGCCCCTCGATCCGGGCCAACTGCCCGCCAACCTTCACATCGAAGGGATAGATCGCCGCCCTCTCGGCAGCGGTGGCAAATCCGGCGGAAACAAGAAGGGCGAGCGGGAGAAGTCGAGTCATCATCGGAGCAAGACGAATCGAATCCCGATCCATGCACCGAATTCAGAATCCCAATAACCAAGAACGATTCACCAATAACCTCCTCCCAGGGCTAATCCGTCATCGCCTCGTCGAAAACGGGCTCGTCCTCCTCGGGAGCGAGTTGCTCCTGGTGGCGGAGGATACGGCGCTCGGCCAGTTCGGGATTCTTCGCGAGGGCAATGTGGTAGACGCCGTCGCCCTCGTAGACGATGCACAGGTCGGTCCGCCCGATGACCACACCCGGATAGGACGCGAGGACATCGGTACTTCCGGTGCTGAAGGGATCGGCGACAATGCCGAGGCGCGTTCCGGGGCTAACGGCCTGGCCGAGTTGCGCCAGGGCCTTGAAAAGTCCTCCGCGCGGAGCCCGCTCCCAACTCGTCTCGTCACTGAAGACCGTTTTTCGCGGTTTCTTCTCAACCTTCGGAATGGCCGAGACACGCTCGGCGAGCATCCCCATCGAGCGCATGGCGGAGATGACACCGCGGATTCCGACGCGTACGGAGTGGAGGTCGAATTGCAACGCCTGGCCGCCTTCGAAGGTAAGGACAGGAATTCCCTTGCGGTTCAGATACTCGCGCAGCGTTCCCTTTCCGGGTTCGGATTCGATGACAACCGGGGGATGGAACGCCTCCGCCAGCGCCCGGGAACCCTCGCATCCGGGCGAGATCCGGAGGTGCGGCAGATTGGGCCGGTTGATGGCTCCGGTGTGGAGGTCGATGACGTGCGTGCACTGGAGCGCGACCTCGTCGAGGAACGACTTCGCGAGCCGCGCGCCCAGTGATCCGTGGGGGCTTCCGGGAAAGAGGCGGTTCAGATCCCGCCGGTCCGGCAGATAGCGCGAGCGGTCAAGGAAGGCCGGCACGTTGATCACCGGCACCGCGATGAGATCGCCCGCGAGCCGTCGCAGCCCCTTGTGCCCGATCAGTTGGCGCACGATCTCGATGCCGTTGATCTCGTCCCCGTGCAGCGCGGCGCTGACAAGGAGGCGCGGGCCGGGCCGCCGACCGCGGAAGACATGCACCGGCATGGTCACCGTCTGGTGGTTGATCAGACTCCCGAGGGGAAAATCGACCACGCCCTTCTGGCCGCGGGCGAAGGACTGGCCGGCGATGGTCAGGATGTCGGGGGTTGCGGATTGGGTTTCTTTACTCATCCCCTCACCATGCCGCCGCCTGCGTAATTTGCGAGTTTTGGCATTCATCGGAACCAAATCAATGCGCCCGCCCGCTTCGTTCTTGTCCCTCGCGGCCGCGGTTTTCCAATGACTCCCCGCGTCCCCGACGTTAGGATCCGCCTCGATGAAACTCCCGATTTTCGCCCTCCTTCTCGGTCTTGCAGCGCTTCGATCCCACGCGGACGACCATGCGCCGATCCCGATCTGGCCCGATTTCGCGCCCGGGGAAACGGAGAAGCATCCCGGCACCGCCCTTCCGGGACGAGCGGCGGACCAGCCGCCGATCACCCGCGTCGAAAACATCACCCAGCCCACGCTCCAAGCCTATCTGCCGAAACGCGGCGCGAATGGCGCCGCCATCCTCATTCTTCCCGGCGGGGGGTTCCGCTACGTTGTTCCCGATCTGGAAGGCTCGGAAGCGGCGGATTTCCTCACTCCCCTCGGCATCACCGTCTTCGTCCTCAACTACCGCACCGACGCGACAACCGCGACCGACAAATGGCGGCGACCGCTCCAGGATTCCCAGCGCGCGATCCGTTACCTGCGGGCGAAGGCCGCGACTTGGAATCTCGATCCCG
>JAHEDC010000077.1:12751-16682 GCA_024641425.1 Verrucomicrobiales bacterium
AATCGGGATGCTCGCCTTCTCCGCCGGCGGCCAGGTCGGCGCGATCCATCTCGGGGCATTCGGCGACGCCTACACGCCCATCGATGCCATCGACGAACGGAGCGCGCGCCCGGATTTCGCCCTCCTCGTCTATCCCTGGAATGTCGCCGACAACGCGACGGGCGCACTCCTGCCGGAGATCCGCCTCGGCGCGGACGCGCCGCCGACTTTTCTCGTCCACACCGGCGACGACGCCTCGTCCTCCCTCGGCTCGGTCGGAATCTATGCCGCGCTGAAGAAGGCCGGCGTTCCCTGCGAGCTGCATATCTATGAGAACGGCGGTCACGGTTACGGCACCCGCGAACGTGCGGGCTCGCTCATCGGCACCTGGCCCCTGCGCGCGGCGACGTGGCTGCGCGCGCATGGCTGGGGCGAGTAAACTACCAGGGAATGTCCTCGCGAAGCATCGCCGCCTTCAGGGTGGCAAGGTTCCACTCGCAGATGCCATCGACGCCGGACACGAGCAGGAGCCGCTCGTTTCCAGCCCACACGAGATCCGGCGCGGCGAGATCACGCGGCGGGGCGAGTTCGAGAACCGGGGCCCCATCCCGGGAACGCCGAAGCGATACCTGACCCGAGGGCGTGGTCGTCGCGAAGGAACGACTATCAGGGCTGAAAACAGGCACCGCCTTCCCCCGCTCCTCCTGCGACCACACGGCGATTTGCGACCAATCGGCGGTGTTCCAGAGCCGCCCTTCCGCAGCGCCGATGGTGCAGACCCGCGTGCCATCGCGGCTGACCCCGAGGAAGACCGGTTCCGGGTGGCCGAGGGAGCGAATCTCCCGCGCCTCTTTGCAATCCCAAAGCCGCGCGTCGCTTTGATGGCTGTGAAACGCGACGGCGAAATCCGCTCCCGGCGAAACGAAGAAGAGCCCGTTCGCCCGCGCTCCTTCCGCGATCAATCGCGCGCGCGCAGGATCGCCACCCGGCCAGAGATAGAAATTCGCCGAAGCGGAAGCCTCGCGTTGCTCGCGATCGCCGCTGACGAGCCAATCCCTTCCATCCGCCGTGAAATCCTGCATGATGTCCGTGCCGCCGCGGGTTCTTGGAATCCCTTCGGGTTCGCCGAAGCCATCGCCCCGGATCGTCCAGCGCGTCATCGGAATTTCCGAGTCGCTGCTGACAAGGAAGGTGCCGTCCGGGGAAACACGGAACCACGGCCAGCGCACCGACGCCTCCGACCACGGGCGAAAATCGAGACTTCGCCCGTTCTCCGCATCCCAAAGCGCGAGCCCTTCCAACGTCGCCACCGCGAGGCGCGAGCCGTCGGAAGTGGCCTCTACGCAGGTGACAGTGCCAAGACCGGCCGAGTTCTCCCAGCGCCTCCAACCGACGGGGAGCGCGACCTCGGCCACCCCCAGACTCCCCCGCCCCGGACTGTAGCCCAGACGCGTTCCCTCCTCGCTGAAGACGAGCGGCCCGGGATTCCCCGGAATCCGCACGCGGAAGCCGCCGGGCTCGGCGCTCTGCCAGACGACCCAGTTGTCGAAGCCCACGGAGGCAAGGGATTCGCCATCGGGATGAAACGCGAGGGTCGTGACCGCGCTGCCATGTCCGGGCAAATGGGCGATTGGCTCGCCGTCGGTTCCGTTCACGACAACAAGATCGACGGGGGCCTCGCCGCCTTCGGCGAAGGCAAGTCGCGCACCATCCCGTGACCAAGCGAGGCATTGAGGCATCGCATCCAGCGGCCGCTGCCAGAGCGGACGCGCGCTCCCGGAATCGAGCGTCCACACCGCAAGCCCCGCAGGCGCTTCCAGCACGGCGGCAAGGCGGCGTTCGTCCGTTGAAAGCGCAAGCGTCGCGGGAACAATACGGCCGGATTCCACCGGGAGCGGGAACTCAGCGAGCACATCCTTAGCCTTGCCCCGTCGGCACACGCCACCTTCAGAAACAAGAAAACTCCCGTCCCGAAAAAGAACGGGAATCGCGCCCTCGATGCCCTCGCCTTCGAAGCCACCAAGCAGGCGGGGCGCACCGCCGGAGATCGCATAGGCCTCGCTCGTGGAACGGCGCGCGGTCATGTCGATGTACGTGGCGGCAACCACGGTGGCGCTCGCATTGAAGGCGAACCGGCCCGCGATCGCGAGCCGGGATTCAGATGCAGGGAAGGTTTCCGTTTCTCTCCCGGAGTCGGTCCCGAAGAGCGCGAATCCACCGTCTTCATCCGGCGCGGCGTAGCGCCCGAGATCGGAGGTAAACGCGGGCATCACCAGGTTCCAGTTGCCGGGGATCTTCCACTGCGCGACCCTTTTCAACGACGGCAGGGCGAGTGCCGCCGCCGCTTCGCCCCGCATCCGCGCCGCCCGTTCCGGAGAAACGTCCGACCGTTGTCGCGAGGACTGACGCACCAGTTCGAGCGCGCTTGATCTCGCTCCGCCGCCGCTGTCCCGACGCACCAGCGCGGCCTGCGCGAGGAGCGAATCGGCAAGCGAATCCGATAGCCGGGCCTTCGCGTGGAATTCCGCCAGCAGCCCTCCCGCGACGGCCGCGACCAGACAGACCGCCAGCGCCGCGATCACGGGATTCCGCCGCGCCCAGCGCCAAACGCGTTCCGGCGCGCCGGGATTCCGTGCTTTCACCGTGTGACCGGTCGACCAGGCGCGGAGATCGTCGGCGAGTGCTCCGGCGGTGGCATAGCGCCGCGCGGGTTCCTTTTCCAGGCATTTGCCGAGGATCGCGCGAAGATCGGCCGGCAAATCGGCCGGTGGTTTCGCGTCCTCGTCCGCGATCTTGCGCAGCAAGCCGGGCACCGTGTCCGCCTCGAAGGGCGGTCGCCCGGCCAGCAATTCGTGCAGGATCGCCCCCAGCGCATAGATGTCCCCCGCCGTCGAAGCCTCGCGCAGGCTCCCCCGCGCGATCTCCGGCGGCAGGTACTGCGGCGTCCCGAGGATCGCGATCGTTCGCGTCAGATCCGCGCCGCCCTCCGCGTCCATCACCTTCGCCAATCCGAAGTCGCTCACATAAACCCGGCCGTTCCCATCGAAGAGAATGTTGCCCGGTTTCAGATCGCGGTGCAGAACCCCCCGGCTGTGCGCATAGGAGATCGCCTCCGCGATGTCCGCGATCAGGAGAACCGCCTCCCGCGCCGAGAGCGCGCCCGTTGCCTTCAACCGGTCTGCGAGCGATCCGCCGTCCGCCAGCTTCATCGTGAAATACGGCACGCCGCCCGTTTCCCCGACCGCATAGACCGGCAGGATACACGGGTGATCCAGCGACGCCGCCACCCGCGCCTCGTTCGCGAAGCGCTCCCGCAATCCCGGCTCGTCCAGCAGCTTCGGCAGCAGCATCTTCGCTGCCACCTCCCGCTCCGGATTCGCCTGCCGCGCCCGATAGACAATCCCCATCCCCCCCCGCGCGATCTCCGCCCCGAAATCAAGGCCCGACCCATCCTCCGCCTCGTCTCCACCCCACAAACACGCCGCACAAACTCCCCCTAACTTGCCAACGAGAGCCGCGCCACAGTCCTGGCAATGACCGGATTGCAGCGTCATGAGGGATAGGCAAAGGATCGCACGATTCTCATTCGGAAATCCCGTCACTCTGCCATTCCCCCGCATCGCCCGCAAGCGAAGCATGTTCCTTCTCGGCGGTCCGGAGGCAACTACGGGCGCGCCCACGACACCGCGATGTCGAGCGTCGGGTCGCGATCACGACTGTCCTTCTCGCCCTCGCCCCGGATCCAAAGCGTCTCTCCCTTGTCCAGCTTGGCGATCGTATCAAAGTGCCGCGTGCTGACGACCGGGAACTTGTTTCCCTCCACGATCTCGTTCCCGATGATCTCGCTTATCATGAGAGCGAAGTTCAAATCCACTTTCCCGTTCCGGAGCAACGTCGGGCAAACAACAATCGACGTCCCGACGGGAATTAATTCGCCGGTGTCGGTTTTCGT
>JAHEDC010000518.1 GCA_024641425.1 Verrucomicrobiales bacterium
GTGGAACTCTTCACCCTCCAGCGCCTCGACCTCGAACTCGTCGCCCTCCGGGAAAGCGATTACTACGCCCGGCTCTCCGCCTTCTACACGCCGCTGCGAGCCATGACCTGGGTCACCGCCATCCTCGTTGCCGCCGGGGCCGTTTTCGGCGGCCTGAACACCCTCTACGCCGCCCTCAGCGCCCGCGTCCGGGAGATGGCCACCCTCCAGGCCATCGGCTATTCGCGCGTCGCCCTTCTCCTCAGCTTGCTTCAGGAAGCCGTCTTCGCGGCCCTCATCGGCACCTTCCTCGCCGCGGCCCTGGCCCTTCTTTTCGCCAACGGCCTCACCGTCCCCTTCTCCATCGGCACCTTCTCCATCGACATTTCCCCGAAGGTTCTCGCCATCGGCATCCTCGGCGGGCTCGGCCTCGCCATCGTCGGCACCCTGCCGCCCGCGTGGACGTGCCTGAAGCCCGCGCTCCCCGTCGCCTTGCGCTCCTCCTGATTCTCCCGTAAAACAAACACCAATCCAAACCGAAGCCATCCCATGAAAATCCACACCCTTCTCGCCACCGCGCTCATCGCTGCCCTCGCCGCCTGCAACAAGGCCGAGCCGGAAAAACCCGCCGTCAAGGCCGACCCCACCTCCACCGGCGGCCTGCCCGCCACCCTCCTCGCCGACAAGGCACCCGACGGCGCCCTCAATGTCGTCGCCGCCCGCGCCGCCGCCAAGCCGGGCGCGCCCATCGTCCTCCGCGGCAAGGTCGGCGGAAAAATGAAACCCTTCTCCGATGCCGTGGCCGTCATGGTCCTCGCCGATCTGGAGGCGATCACATCCTGCGACAAGGATCCCGATGACACCTGCGAAACCCCGTGGGATTTCTGCTGCGAGGAAGCGGCCACCATCGCCGCCTCCACCGCCACCATCCAGACCAAGGACGCCGACGGCAAAGTGCTCCGCAGCACCTTCCGCGGCCTCGGCGGGATCAAGGAACTCAGCGAACTCGTCATCGCCGGTACCGTCGACGACGCCTCCACCCCGGAGGCCCTTATCGTCAACGCGACCTCGATCCACGTCGAGAAGCCGTAAGCGCCGCTTACTTTTTGCCCCCGATGCTGATAAGGCGATCGGTGGTGCGAACGTAGAGAGTGCCATTGGCCACCGCCGGGGTAGCGTCGACGGGAGCCTTGAACTTGTGGGTCGAGACGGGCTCGAACTTCTCCGAGGCCTTGACGACGGCGAGTTCGCCCTCGCGGCTGATGGCGTAAAGGTAACCGTTGATGCAGACGGGCGAGCTGTAGGTCGGGCCAGTGACACGTTCCTCCCAGAGGACATCGCCGCTTTCCGCATTCATGCAGAGCATGAGACCCGCGTCGTTGATGAGGAAGATGTTGCCCTTGTGCGCGACACCGGTCGGAACGTAGGGAATGCGTTTCTGGACGCGGTAGAGTTCCTTCGGCTCACCGCCTTTTCCGGGACGGATGGCGATGCTTTCCTTGCCGCCTCCGCCCTGTCCGGCGGTGGCGAAGATGATGTCCCCCGCGATAACCGGGGAGGATACACAACGGTTCGAGAATTCCGGATTCACGTTCCAGAGGATCGTCCCTGTCTCCGGATCGATGCCGCTGAGTCCATAGGCCGTGCTGCTGAAAATGACTTCCTTCTTACCCCCCTCGGGCGTGAACTCGGCGGGCGTGTTGTAGGGGGCCTGCTCGATATTCTTGCGGTCGATCTTCCAAAGTTCCTTGCCCGTGGCACTGTCGAGTCCGGCGAGGAAGCCGCCGTCCTTCTCGTGGTCGTTGGTCACGATCAGCGTCTTTCCGACGACGATCGGAGAGGATCCGCTCCCGTGCCGGGCGAAGAAGCCTCCAAGATCCTTTTCCCAGAGCTTCCGCCCCTCGTGATCAAGGGCGACGGCACTCGTTCCCTTGGGAGTCGTCCAGGTAACATAAACCCGCTCGGCATCGACCGCGGGGGTGGACGAGGCGTAACTGTTGAACTTATGCTGATCATAGGCGTCGAAGGGGAAGGGCGTCTTCCAGAGGAGCATCCCGTCCTGGGCTCCGACGGCAAAGACGTAGCGGATATCGCCCTTTTCGCGATCCACTCCTGTGAGGAAAATCGTGTTTCCCCAGAGAACAGGCGACGAATGCCCCGAACCAGGCAACTCGATGTTCCAGTTGTAGTCCTTTTCGGTGATCGTGGTCGGGATCGTGGTGGCGTCACTCGAGCCCGCGCCGCCGGGCCCGTGAAAGCGCGTCCACTCCTGCGCGTCCGCCGTAAGCATAAGGAGGGATAGGGGCGCTAGGGCGACAAGGCGATGGGAAATGGTTCTCATGGGCGCGATCCTACGATTTGCGGCATGGAAATTCCAGTCAATTGCGCTACCCTTTTTCCGGATTCCCATGAGCACTTCGACCAACACCCTCCTCACCCAACCCGACGCGAACGGCCACTTCGGCACCTACGGGGGCATGTTCGTGCCCGAGACGCTGATGGCCGCGCTGACGGAGCTGACGGAGGAATACCTCCGCGCGAAAAGCGATCCTGATTTTCAGGGAGAACTCGCCCGGCTGCTGCGCGAATACGTCGGACGCCCCACACCGCTGACCTTCGCGGAGCGTTGGACCGAGCATCTCGGCGGGGCGAGAATCTACCTGAAACGGGAGGACCTGCTCCACACCGGCGCCCACAAGATCAACAACGCCCTCGGGCAGATCCTTCTCGCGAAACGGCTTGGAAAGAACCGGATCATTGCCGAAACCGGGGCCGGCCAGCACGGTGTGGCCACCGCCACGGTCTGCGCGAAATTCGGCTTCGAATGCACCGTCTATATGGGGAAGGTCGACATGGAGCGGCAGGCTCTCAATGTCGCGCGGATGAAGTTCCTCGGCGCGAAAGTCGTCCCGGTCACCGCCGGACAGGCGACGCTGAAGGAGGCCGTGAACGAGGCGATGCGCGACTGGGTGACGAACGTCCGCGGCACCCATTACATTCTTGGCAGCGCGCTGGGCTCGCATCCCTTCCCGATGATCGTGCGCGACTTCCATCGCGTCATCGGCGAGGAGGCGCGACGGCAGATCCTCGAGCGCGAGGAGCGCCTGCCCGATGTCCTCGTCGCCTGTGTGGGCGGCGGCAGCAATTCCATCGGACTGTTCCACCCCTTCCTGGATGACAAGGAGGTGCGCATGATCGGCGTCGAGGCCGGCGGAGAAGGGATCGTGCACGGCCGCCATGCCGCGCGTTTCGCCGGCGGGAAACTCGGCGTCCTTCAGGGAACGAAGACGTGGCTCCTCGCGGACGCGGACGGGCAGATCGAGCTGACCCATTCGGTTTCGGCGGGATTGGATTATCCGGCCATCGGGCCCGAGCACGCGTATTTGCACGACCTCGGGCGTACCGAATATGTCTATGCCACCGACGACGAGGCCCTCGATGCCTTCCAGGAAGTCTCGCGGATGGAAGGTATCATTCCGGCGCTCGAAAGCTCCCACGCCTTCGCCCACGTCAAGAAATTGGCCCCGACGATGGCGAAGGATGCGATCATCATCGCGGGCTGCTCGGGCCGCGGAGACAAGGATGTCGCGCAGGCGGCGCGGATTGTCTTCGGGGAGGAGTTCGTGGGGTAACGGGGAAGGGTTTACCGCTAAGGCGCGAAGAGCGCGAAGGGGTTGGAAGAATGGACTTTTTGGGTACTGACTCGAATGGCACCTCGTTGAGCGCACAAGCCCCAAAGGGGCCAAACAAACCAGCCCAGGGCAACGCCCTGGGTATGAATGACCTACAAATCAAGCCCTGAAGGGGCGTCACAATCGGAGAGGGTCGCGCGGGCCGGTTTTCCATCAACCGAGCGTCATTTGTTCCGCGTCCCCTGTCTTCCCGACGGCGGCGACGTTCTCTTTCGCGAGGGCGACGTTCTCCGGGAGCAGATCGATCCCGACGGAAGACCGACCAAGGCGTTTCGCAACGACGCAGGTGGTGCCGGAGCCGATGAAGGGATCGAGCACACGGTCGCCGGGCTGGGTGAAGAGCTTGATGAACCACTCGGGCAGGGCGTGGGGGAAGGCGGCGCTGTGGTTTTTGTTCCCGGTCTCGGTCGCGAGGTGGAGGACGTTCGACGGATAGGCCATCTCGCGGCCGACCCAGTTCGAGATATTCTTCCCGAATCCGCTGTCGACCTGCGAGGCATGGCGCTTTACGTCGTTCTTGCCGAGCGATTTCAGCCGCGATTTCGCCCAGTCGCCCATCGGTACCATGACGGCGTCCTGGTACATGGCGAAATCGCGCTGCTTGTTGAACTGGAGACAACGTTCCCAGGCATCGCGGAAGCGGTTCGGCCACTTGCCGGGATGGCAGTTCTTCTTGTGCCAGATGAATTCCTCCGTCCACAGCCAG